>JBKPKC010000264.1:0-6872 GCA_046765595.1 Nitrospirota bacterium | reverse complement strand
GTTGACGAGAGCCAGCGGCGAGTGAATGCGTCTCACTGGAGGCGGAGTCCGTGGACTCTGCTCCTCCCATGACGGCTGCACAAAAGATCCGTGTCCTTATCGTCGACGACCACGTGATGGTCCGCCAAGGCCTGCGGGCGGTGCTGCAATCCTATCCAAACATCGAGGTGGTCGGTGAAGCCGGAAACGGTGAGGAAGCCATCTTGAGCGCGGCAAAGCTGCGGCCCAGCATCGTCGTGATGGACATCGGCATGCCGACCCTCGACGGCATCGGGGCGACACGATTGATTAAAACACAGTACCCGCAGATGGCGGTGGTGGGGCTGTCCGTCAACGCCCCGACTTATCACGTCGACGCCATGCTCAAAGCAGGAGCGTTTGAAGTGTTGACCAAAGAAAAAGCCGTCGACGAATTATATAGCGCCATTCAGCGGGCGACTGCGGCAATTCAACCCATTCTCATTCTTCAGGACCCACCGCCGACGCCGACTGAATCAACTGAGACCGGCATTGCCGAGGCACGGCAGACTTCCGACACCATCCCGTCGAAGAAACCCCAAAACTAAGCATTATTCCCCTACCGCTGCTGTTCTGGGCCTGCCGCTGTGAAGGCGGGGCAAGACCGCATTCCCCGAACGAGGGAGCACAATCCCCCCTGAACGAGGAAGGCGGCGGCCGGCCTTCTTCCATACACTTGTGATGGGACCTGTCCAAGGGAGGCCACATGACCAGACGTCTGCATGCTCGGCGCCAGTCCCGGTTGGCGTTGTCATGGCAAGTGTTTTACGGCAGTGGAGAGCTCGTGGGCCAAGGCAGCGTTGTGGATGTGCATGATAACGGCTGCCGAATCATCGGCCGCATGCCCGTCGAAGTCGGCACCCATCTGCGCCTGTGCATCTGGCCCACGGACAACCCGACCGATATCGTCGTGGTCCAGGGCACGGTGAGATGGGCGCGAGGGCTTGAATTCGGTCTGCTCTTGGATGCGCACATGCCGAATTTGAACGATCTCGTCCGTCAGGACACTGCATGTTGAAAGGCATATCAGCGCTCCGAAACCTTCTTGCAGCCTGTAGGCCATTAAGGCAAATTCGTTTCCTAACTTAGGAAGAAGGCCAGGGAATTTTGGGGTTCGTGCTAGATCTACCTGTTCAGTGAGTCCACTAGGAGTGTCGACATGGCGAGCAAAGAAAACAGCCACACCTGTCATTTCACGCTGGAGCAGAATTCGAAGGGTTACTTCACGGGGAATTTTGTCTGCACTTGCTGCGGTCACAAAGTCTCTCAGTCCCAATGGTTCGACAGTCTCACCGCCACTTCTTCGGGCCGCGAGCCGTCTCAGGGCCTCTCGCGCCCGTGCCGAGAATCTTCTGGATTCTGAGCCTCGAGTATCTAGGGTGTTTCTCGACTGCCGCGGGACGCGGACGTACGTGAGCTTTCCTCTCTCGCTTGACGGATCCTTCTCCTAGGAGATACCCTGTAGATCAATGCATCATTTCGGGAAGAAGATTCTCCTCCTCATGGCCATCTGGTTGCTGACCGCCGGCCTTGCCTTCGCAGACTCCTTCGATATGACCGACGAATTGCAGCACGCCTTGTTCGATCGGGCCTGCACGGTCGAAACCGGCTTGGACGAGGTGCGGGAATTGATCGGAGACGCCATGGCGTCCCTTGCCATGCGGGGGACGGATCTCGCCCCGCACCGTGGCATTTTTGCGCTTCCTCCGTGTTCGGATCCAGTGGTGCTCGCTCTCCTGCAGCCGCTGCCGGAAGTCCTTAAGACCTTTCGCATTTAATCCCTCCATCCCTGTGACGTGTGCTTCGTGACCGGCAGCGACCGGTGACGATCACTTCCATCACGTACCGATCTGCGCCGAAGGAGGCCGCGAAGTCCGATGCTTGAGCGGGTGATCAGTTTTTCGCTGACCCAACGCGTGTTCGTCTGCGTCGCCGGGCTCGTGCTGATGTTCAGCGGACTCTATGCCTTTCATACTCTCGACGTCGTGGCCTACCCTGATCCGTCGCCGCCGATGATCGAAGTCATCACCCAATACCCGGGCTGGTCCGCTGAACAGATGGAGCGGGCTATCACCCTCCCGATTGAAATCGCCCTGCAAGGGATGCCGGGCCTGACGGACATCCGGTCGCTGTCGATCTTCGGGCTCAGCGACATCAAAGTCTACTTTCAATTCGGCACTGATTATTTTCGCGATCGGCAGGAAATCCTCAACCGCCTGCAATTGATTACGTTGCCGCAGAACGTCCAACCGGCGATTTCTCCGTGGTCCGCCATCGCCGAAATCTATCGCTACCAAGTAGAGGGGGCGGGAAAGTCCCTGACCGATCTGAAAACGATCCAGGAGTGGCAAATCCGGCGTGAATTCAAGCGCGTGCCGGGCGTCATCGACGTGACGACGTTCGGGGGGACCGCCAAGGAATTCCACGTCGATCTCGATCCCGGGCGGCTGCTCAGCTACAACGTGACGCTGGATCAGGTCATGGATGCGCTGGCCAAAAGCAACACAGACGTCGGCGGCAATTATCTGACCATGGGGGCGCAGAGCTTCAATGTGCGAGGCATGGGCCTGATGAAAAGCCTCGACGACATTGCCGACACCGTCGTCACGGAGAAGGAGGGTACGCCGATCTTCGTGCGCAACCTCGGACAGACGAGCGTCGGCCACCGGGTCCGTCTCGGGAAAGTGGGCATCAATGACCGGGATGACGTCGTGGAAGGCGTGGTCCTGCTGCAGCGGGGAGAGCAGGCGCTGCCCGTGTTGGAGCGGGTGCATCAAAAGGTCGAAGAATTAAATGGGCACCGGCTTCCCGCCGGTGTGTCGATCAAGACGTTTTATGACAGGACGGAGCTGATCCACACGACGATCGAGACGGTCGTCGACATTTTGATTGCCGGCGTAATTCTGGTATCCATCATCTTATACGTATTCCTGGGGCACGCACGGACCGCTCTGATTGTGGCCCTCACGGTTCCGGTCGCGCTGCTCTTCACCTTCTGCGTCATGGTCGTGCGCGGTCAGTCTGCGAATCTCATCTCGCTCGGTGCGATTGATTTCGGCATCATCGTCGATTCCACGCTGATCATGGTCGAAAGTATTTTCTACCACATCTCGCATAAACGGGCGCCCGGCCTCACCGTTCCGATGCATGTGATGCGGGCGGCCAAGGAGGTCGGCCGCCCGATTTTTTTTGCAACGACGATCATCGTCGTCGCCTTCATGCCGCTGTTTACCATGACGGGCGTGCCGGGGAAAATTTTCGCGCCGATGTCCCTGACATACGGCTTGGCCTTGACGGGCGCGCTGTTGATGGCCTTTACATTGGCGCCCGCCTTGTGCGCACTGCTGCTCTCCGGGGATGTGAGCGAGCACGATACGGCCGTGGTCGAGTGGATCAAAAGAAAGTATATGGCGACGTTGGCGTGGGCTTTGGATCATGAAGTGATCGTCATCGCCGTGGCCGGCGCAGCGCTCGCGGTGGCCATCTTCGCCGTCCCATTCATCGGCGGTGAATTCATGCCGGCCCTGGAAGAAGGCAACATCTGGATGCGGGCGACGCTGCCCGTCGACATTTCCTTCGAGCAGGCGGCGCAGCTTGCGACAGAGATCCGCCAGGTCTTTCGTGACGTCCCCGAGGTGATCGATGTGGCTTCGCAGCTCGGTCGGCCGGACGACGGGACGGATCCGACCAGTTTTTTCAATGCGGAGTTCCTGGTGACGCTGAAACCACGGTCGGCTTGGCGGGCGTCGGTAAAGGACAAGCATGTGCTCATCGGAGAGATCGAACAGGAGCTGACCTCCTTTCCCGGCATTTCTTTTAACTTTTCCCAGGCGATCCAAGACAATGTGCAGGAGGCGATGTCCGGGGTGAAAGGGGAGAACGCCGTCAAGCTGTATGGTCCTGATCTCCGTCAGTTGGAGGCGTCCGCGGCGCAGATCCAGCGGCATATGGCGAGCGTACGGGGAGTCAAGGATCTAGGCGTGCTCCATCTGCTGGGGCAGCCGAACCTGATCATCGAAGTCGATCGGCAGGAATGCGCCCGGTACGGCTTGAAAGTCGGCGACGTGAACGACGTGATTCAGGCGGCCATCGGCGGACAGGCCGTGACGCAGGTGTACGAAGGGGAAAAATGGTTCGATCTCGTCGTGAGATTCCTGCCGGAATATCGCCGTGACAACGACACGATCGGTCAGATCCTCGTCAGCACTCCGGAAGGGGCAAGGATTCCGATCAAGCAGTTGGCCAAGATCTCAGAGCAGACCGGCGCGTTCATTATTTATCGCGAGAACAACGAGCGGTATATTCCGATTAAATTCAGCGTGCGCGGGCGGGATTTGGAAGGGACGGTGAAGGAGGCCCAGGACGTCTTAATGGAGCACGTGTCGCTGCCAGAGGGCTACCGTATTGAATGGCACGGTGAATACGACCAACTGCAGGATGAAAAGAGCCGTCTGGCGGCCATCGTCCCAGTGACGCTGCTGCTGATTCTGTTTCTCGTCTACTTCGTGCTCAATTCGATGCGCGATGCACTGCTGGTCCTCATCGCCGTGCCGTTCGCGCTGGTCGGGGGCGTGCTGGCCCTGGCGTTCACCCACACGCACTTTAGTATTTCCGCCGCCGTGGGATTCATTTCGCTCTTTGGCGTCGCGGTGCAAGGCGCGCTCATTCTCGTGAGCCGTATCCGGGATCTTCTCCTCGAAGGACAAGACATCCGCACGGCGATCCTGAAAAGCGCCGAAGTTCGCATGCGGCCCGTGCTGATGACGTCGCTCGCCGCCGCAATCGGCCTCATTCCGGCGGCGGTGGCCACCGGGATCGGCGCTCAATCGCAGCAGCCGCTCGCGCGCGTCGTCGTCGGCGGCATGCTCACCTCCGCCGTGTTGATTCTGCTGGTGCTTCCGATTCTCTATCGCCTGGCCTATCGGTGGAGCGAAGGGGAATCGAGGGAACGCGAATCGCCGTGACCAGAAAGCGCAACGGACCGCCGGTCACCGGGGTATCGAATGGATAGCAGGTCACCAGGGTGAGCTGATCGTTCTCCTTGGTGAGACCGATCGAGGCGGTCCGCGCATCGACGATCTGACGGCTCTGCACACGGTATCGCTGCAACGTTCGTTGAACGGTTTCGATCACGATCTCGTCCTGCCATCTCAGCCGCTTTAAGAAGCGAAAATGGGTGTCGCGATGACCGGTCAGGATCGTCGTCCCCGGCGATCCCGGAAATGCGCTTGATTCCGCATAGCCGGGACCGAAGGCCAGGGTGCGGCCATGAGCGCCGTTCAGCACGATCAGATCGATATCCATCGAGGGCACTGTGAGCCTTGCGACGGGGTAGGTATCGGCCCACGGCCATGGTTTGGCGGCTGTCTCGCCCGCCAGGGTGCGGAACCAGGCCCGCTGCAGCAGATACTGGGCGAGCCTGGCCTTCGCATAAATCCACGATCCTTCCCCGATCTGCCACAGTCCGACGGCGAGGAGGCACACCGGCAGTATGACGAGAGCGCAGAGAGTGGGTCGAATTGGGCTCATGCGATGCTGTAACGCTGGCGCCACATCCACAAGGCGAGCGTTAAGGCGAGAAGGCCGATCAGGAGATGCCGTGGTCCGTCTGTGGCGGTCCTCGGGAGGCCAAAAATGGCCTGATAATCCTGACCCTCAGGCAGATTGGTGTTCATCGCATGGGGCATCAGCGATGCATCTGTCGGCCTGATCGGTTCCGTATCGACTGCAATGAGACTCGTGTAAGGGCTGACGAGGTGGTGTGCCAACGCGACGTCGAGTACCGATTGCCGGGTCGCTCCCTCGCGTCCCTCAGATCTGTTTCGATCCATGAGCGATGCGATCTTTTGTCTAGCCCAGTAGATCGACAGGCCGTCTCTGGAGGGGGCCCCCGCCACATGGACTGTCTTTTTCCAGGTCGTGGCATTGAATGTACCCGATAGGATGACTTGTGACGGCACGGCGGATGTCTTGAAGGCAAGAACCACCGGCTCCCCGTCGTATAGATCGGGAATCTTCGAGGGAAACAGTTCTGCGGTCCCCTCAAAGCCCTGTACCTGAATGTCGGTCAGCACGGGACGCTCGAGCTTCCGAAAGATTGCATCCATCTGCGCCTTGACCTCGCTGGTGCTGCCGATGTGCGTGAAGGTGCCTCGTCCGAATTCCGCTGCCTTCCGCATGAAATGGCTATTCGGCGCCGATCCGATCCCGATCGTAAACAACCGGCTTTGTCCCAACTGTGCGCGAATCACCTCAAACAACTCCTCTTCGTTGCCGACTTGACCATCGGTCAAGAAAATCACCTGTCTCAGATGGGTTGCCGGAGGGCTACCCTTGAGCGCCATCTTCAACGCGGGAAGAATTTCAGTGCCGCCGTTGGCATGCAGCCGCTCCACGTACCGAACGGCTTTCCCAACGGTGTCCGTTCTCACGGGCTGCGGTTCCGAGAAGAGCATGTGCGTGGCGCTGTTGAATTGGATGACGTTGAATCGGTCTTGAGAGGTGAGTCGGGCAAGCGCGAGCACAAGCGCTGCTTTAGCCTGTTCGATGGACGTCCCTGCCATGGACCCTGACGTGTCGATGACGAAGATCGTTTCGCGGGGCAGTGTGCTCATGGTTTCGGTCGATGCAGAAGCTGCCACCATGAGAAGGCCATAAGCACTCCCGCTCTGCGGCTGGAGATAGACGATGGCGGTGGGAGAAGGACTTGCGGCGGGCCGCCACGTCAATTGAAAGTCCCGATTGGACGGGACGTGATCCTGTCGAAGCGTGATGTGGCGCCTGCCATCCGGGTCGGCGACGGTCAGAATGTCATGATAGGGGGACTCGATGGTCCCGAGAGGAAAGCCAGCGGC
>JBKPKC010000263.1:0-4068 GCA_046765595.1 Nitrospirota bacterium | reverse complement strand
ATAGAAGCCCGAAAGAAGCGAGAACCCTTCAAAAAACGTCATCTCGGCATTCCTGTCCTCGCTGGAAAGACCGCACGGAAAACACGACGTGCGAGTGCCCCAGGCTTCCGCATTGGCCTGAAGGCATTTGAAGACCGTCGGGTTGGGCTCGAACGAATAGATCCGCAGGTCCCGGGCAATGCGGTTCGCAAACACCGTAAACATGCCGATATTCGCGCCAGCATCAAGAATGCAGTCGCCGTCTGAAATCGTAATGCCATGGCGGAGGTAGGCCTGCAGGACGAATACCTCATGATAGATGTAGTCGGTTTCATTCTTATTCAAATGGGCGACGGGCGAGCCGTCCGGAAGTACATAGACCGCACGGGCATTCCAGAGCGGCTGAGGCAAGCGCTTCGGCACGACATACGCGGCCAGCTGCTTTGTCCCGGACGCATCGTCATGGGTTGTCACGACCACGTCCCGCACGGCCGGGTGTTCGCGCAACACGGACTCGATTTCGCCGAGTTCGATCCGGTAGCCGCGAATTTTCACCTGATGATCGATGCGCCCTAAAAACTCCAGACTCCCGTCGTTCATCCGCCGCACCCGATCACCCGTCCGATACATGCGGCCATTCTGTTGGGAGTGGCGGTCAAACGGATCCGGGACGAAGCGTTCGCGGGTGAGGTCGTCGCGATGGAGATAGCCTCTGGCGACGCCCCGTCCACCGATGCACAGTTCCCCCGGAACGCCCTGAGGCACCGGCTGTCCTCGTTTATCCAGCACGTATACCCGATAATTGGCCAAGGGCCTGCCCAGCGGGAGTGTGCCTGACAATGTATCGGCCGTCACGTGACCGGCATCGAAGGTCAAGGCGCCGACCGTTGTTTCCGTCGGGCCATAATGGTTGTAAATGTCGCAGGCCGGCGCCATGCGCTGTAGGCTTCGAACCCAATCGAGCCGTGACGCTTCACCGCCGAGGATGAGTGAGCGCTTCGGCATGACGCGCTCTGGATTGCGGGCCCCTTGCAGCGCCGCGAGATGGGACGGAACGATTTTGAGGACATCAATGCGTTCGCGCGTGAAATAATCCGCCAGCGCCGCCTGGTTTTCCACCGTGGCTTGAGCGATGAGGTGGAGCGTCCCTCCCGTGGCCAAGGCCGGAAAGACGACGGTGTTCCCCAAATCGGCTGCGATGGTGCTGACGGTCGCAAAATTCAGCCCTCCGGTCAGCTCGAACCGCTCGATAATTGCCAGAACATAGTTAACGATCTGGCGATGCTCGACACAGACGCCTTTGGGTGTTCCGGTGGAGCCGCTCGTATAGATCACATACGCGGGATCATGTTCGTCCACCTTCACCGCGGGCGCTAGAGATGCCCCGGAGTCTTCCCAACGGACGGCATCCATGCACAAGGTCGCAACAGCACCAGCGGGGACTTTGTGCAGCAGCGGTGTTTGCGTCAACAACAGCCGCAGCTGCGCATCGCGCGCAATGAAGTCGACGCGATCGACAGGGAACGCCGGATCGATCGGCACATAGGCCGCACCGGCCTTGAGGATGCCCACGATTGCCACGAGCAACTCGACCGAACGCTCCAACAGGACTCCGACGAACATTCCCGGTCTGATGCCGGACGCGAGGAGGCGAAGCGCCACTGCATCAGCGCGCTGATTCAGCTCCTGATACGTAAGCGCCTCCTGCTCGAAGACCAGGGCGCGTTGCTGCGGGGTGCGGAGGACTTGCGCTTCGATCAATGCATGGAGGCAGAGCCCCTCTTCGGCAAAGGAGACCGCGGCCTGATCCTGCTCGGCAACCAATTCTTTCCGCTCCTGCTCAGTCAACAGAGGCAAATCGTCCAGCGAGACGGTAGGATCGCTCACGATGCTTTCCAACAATCTCTGATACAGACCAAGCCATCGGTCGATCGTCTGAGCCTCAAAGAGATCGGTGTTGAAGTCGCACTCGATCAGTAATCCGTTCACGCCTTCGACAAAATTGAAAAACAGATCAAAATGCAGGGCTCGCTTGGGATTGCGCTCACAGACGAACGTCGCCCCGTCGAATTCGACGGTACCGGCGTCCATGTCGACGTTGAAAATCACCTCCAAGAGCGGCGGACGCATCAGGCTCCGCGGCACATTGAGATGTTGCAGAATTTTGCCCAAGGTCGCTTGACTGTGATCGTTTCCGTCCAGGACCTGTTTTTTGACCGCGGCCAGGTTGTCCAGAAAGCTCTTGTCTGTTTCGAGGCGTGTCCTGACCGGCAGAACATGCACGCAGTGACCGACCAGGCAGGGCTTTTCCAGCATGACCTGTCCCGCTGACCCGAGTCCGATGGCGATGTCGGAGACGCCGGTCAGCCGATAGAGGAGCGTTTTAAGGCCGGTCAGCAACAAGGTCACAAGCGTGGTTCTCTTCGTTGCTGCAAGCCGCTTCAGGGCGGGCTGCAGCGAACGGTCCAGCCGGCGCTTACGCGTCGCCGCTCGCGCCGAGCGGACAGGCGGCCTCGGGTGATCAGAAGGAAATTCCAAGAGCGGCGGCAGGTCCTCGAACTGTCGGCGCCAGTAGTCGAGCGCCGCCCGAACGGCCGGAGACTCGTCGTGAACGGCATTCGCATACTCCTGAAAAGACGCCGGCTCATCAAGCCCGGCTGCGGTCCCGCGTTTGAGGGATGAGTAGAGTCCGCCGAGTTCCGTGATGAGCAGACCGCCGGACCATCCATCGCAAATAATATGGTGAGCCGTCCACAGGACGACGTGATGCTCATCGGACAACCGTAGGAGCTTGACCCGCAGCAACGGCCCTGCCTCGAGATCGAAGGGTTGAGCGACCTGCTCTTCGATCAGGCGGTTGAGTTCGTGCGTTCGTTCCTCGCCGATCATCTTGCTCAGATCGGTGACAGGCAACTCTATCGAGGACGGGGGGTTGAGACGTTGACGCTCTCCGTCGCGGCTCACGGTCGCCGAAAGCATCGGATGCCGGCGAATGACTTCATTGAGAGCCCGACCGAAGGCCGTGACATCGAACGGCCCGGAAAAATCCAAGGTCAAGGATTCATTGTAGGCGAGGGCGGCATCGCCGCCCATTTGGCCGGCGAGCCAGATTTCCTTTTGAGCTTCAGTCAATGGAATTTCACCGAGAGAGGTGCCTGCAGGCCTGCGGCTTTGGTGCTGTGGTTTTGGGCCAGCCGCTGAAGACGCGACCAGGCCGGCTGAACGGAGCTCGGAGAGACTCCGCCGGAAGGCGGTCAGGAGTTTCGAGAAGTCCTCATCGGAGTGGGCGGTGGTGACGACAACGGCGCGGTTTTCCCAACTATGGATTCCATGTTCACGCAGCAAGTAATACAGTAACCCCGCCAATTTGTGCTCCGCGGGACAGCCAACTTGAATGAGCGAACTGAACTGCGTGATCTGATACGGTGCTTCGAACTCATCGATGACCGCTCGCAGCCTATCGGCCAATTCCGCAGTCCGTTCAGCCAACTGCTGCTGCAATCGAGGTCCGGCTTCCTTCAGATGCGTCAACACCGCTTTTGCAGCGGCCAGCGCCAGCGGATGGCGGACAAACGTGCCGGCAAAAAAGGTCACACCGACCTCGGGGAAGGACGCATCGCCGTACTGCCAATGGCCGCCGTCGAGAGCGTCCATGTACTTGGGGTCTCCAGCCACGACACCAATTGAGACGCCTCCTCCGATGACCTTTCCGTACGTTGCCAGGTCGGCACGCACGCCGAAGTAGGCCTGCGCTCCTCCGGGATGAACGCGGAATCCCGTGACAACCTCGTCGAATATCAGCGCGGTCCCAGTCTCCTTCGTAATACGGCGAAGCTCGTGCAAGAATTCCCTCGGTTGGAGGTCCAGCCTCCGGCTTTGAACCGGTTCCACAAGCACGGCAGCGATCTCATGTCCACGCGTACGCAGGATATCGAGCGATTGAGGGTTGCCATAGTCCAATACGATCACTTGAGCGAGTGCGCTGTCAGGAATCCCTGGCGCAATGGCGGCAGTGCGCATTTCTCCATTCACTGTGAGTGGACGGAACAAGACTTCATCAAAAATTCCGTGATAGGCCCCGGCAAAGAC
>JBKPKC010000262.1:0-5029 GCA_046765595.1 Nitrospirota bacterium | reverse complement strand
ACGTAAAGTTTTCAAGCGGCTTTGAAAAATTCATGCCGAAAGAATATCGGGACATGGTCGAACATGGTCCCTTCGGAAAGAAGGTGTCGGTGTCTCAAATGGGGAGCTTCAAGGAAGTTCTTGAAGAACATCCGATGTGCGCAGGCTGCGCGATGACGTTGTTTATCCGCCTGGCCATGATCGCATTTCCCAATCCTGAGGACACGATCACCGTCGGCACCGCCGGCTGCGGCCGTTTGGCAATTTCACAGGCTGCCATTCCGTTCGTGTACGGCAACTACGGCGACCAGAATGGCGTGGCCAGCGGTCTTTCCCGCGGTCTCCGGCTCCGTTTCGGCGACAAGCCCAAAGACGTCGTCGTGATGGCGGGCGACGGTGGAACCGCCGACATCGGCTTCCAACAGGTCCTTCACTCCTGGTTCCGGAAAGAGCGTTTCACCACGATCATGTTGGACAACGAAGTCTACGGCAACACGGGCGGACAGGAGAGCGGCATGACGAACCGCGGGGCCGTGCTGAAGATGGCGCCGCTCGGCAAAAAGTTTGAGAAGATGGACATGGTGCAGATGGCAAAGGTCGCCGGTTGCGCCTATGTCGCGACGGTCGTGCCGAACAACCCGCGCCGCGTGGAGAGCGTCATCAAGAAGGCGGTGCTGATTGCCCGTGAAGTCGGGTCTACCTACATTCAAGCCTACACTTCCTGCAACATTGAATACGCCATTCCGACCGACAAGGTCATGGAAGACGCGAAGACGGTCGAGAACGATCGCTACGCATTCTCAGAATACGTGAGTGACGAAGCCAAGCAATATCTGACCGAGCGGTACGGCTACAAAGAGTTTCTTCCGAAGCCCACTGCTCCGGCCTCAATTCCGGGGAAGGCCTAAGCCGACACTAAGGAGGTTGAATTATGGCGAAGCGATTCAACATTCGAATGGCAGGTGTCGGTGGCCAGGGAGTTGTGACCGGCTCGCACATTCTCAGCACCGCCGTCATCAACGCCGGTGGCGAAAGCACGATCGTCCCCTTTTATGGGTCGGAAAAGCGCATGGCGCCGGTCGAAAGCTACGTCCGCGTGTCGGATGAAGCCATTTACGAGATCGGCGAGATCACGTTCCCCCATATCATCATCATCTTCCATCCCCAGGTCATCACCCACGGCAAATCCTACACGATGCCGTTCTACTTCGGGTTGAAAGAAGATGGCATCGCGCTGATCAACAACGACGGGCCAATGAAACTGCACAAGGATCAAGCCCGTGAGTTGGAAGAGCGGCGCGCAAAACTGTACTATTTCCCCGCGACGAAGCTTTCATTGGAAGTTGCAGGGATGGACCTCGCCACCAACATGGCGCTCATGGGCTGCATCGGTGCGATCACGGGCCTGACGAACATGGCCGGTCTGGAGCAGGCGGTGAAAGACCGATTCCTCGGCAAAGGGTTCGTCGTCTCGGGTGGTACCGCGGCATTGGACAGTGTCGTCGAACGGAAATTCAAAAAGAAGCAAGAATTGATTGATAAAAATGTCGCCGTGATGCGGGCGGGGTGGAACTACGCCGTCGATCACGGGTGGGCGTCGGCAGACGTCAAGCGGGTCGAAGAGCCCGCCGCCGCTGCCAGCGCGTAAGGAGCACTATGTATCTTGTCGCTGATATCAGTGTCGAAATTTGCGCCGCCAAGAGCTGTAAGCTCTGCACGCAGTATTGTCCCGAAGCCAACACCATTCTCTATAGCGATGAGATGGGGAAGGACAAAGGATTCAAGTATGGTTCGGCATATGTGGCAGTGGACCGCTGTAAAGGCTGCGCCCAATGCGTCTGGGTCTGCGACAACATGGCCAAGAACAATGCCATCAAGATGATTATGATCGATCAGCTGCCGAAGGCGGCGCTGACGGACAATATCACCTACGGTGAGAAGAGCACCACCGCGGTGCTCGCCAGCCCGGTTGTAGGATAAGCGTCGAGATCCAGAAAGGGGAACGGAGTGGCCACTACAGCGCAAGACACGAGGGAAAGAATCATCGTTCCTGGCCCGGCGGGGTTTCATCCGCCGTCTGCGGCACAACTTGGAGTTTCACTGCCAGATCCAGGTCAGGGGCTGTTTTATGGGCTTCTCGAGCCGAACGAAGAGAAAGTCATCGAAGAGATGGCTCGTAAGATGTTAACCAGCCCGAACGCGACGATCTTCCCCGGCCCCTTGCTGCTCTGGGCCTGGAACGACCATGCGGTGGAAAAAGCCAAAGCCACGCTTGAAATTGCTGCGCAGATTCCCGAAGTCATGATCATTCCCATGCCGGATTACCGGCCAAAGTATCCCAAGATCGATCCGGAAGAAGTGATCAACCCAAATCATCCTAATTTGACCATCTGGGGCAACAAGATCGAAGCCTGCATTTTCATCGGCGTCCACTGTCACTATGCGAACCTGACGTTGAAAATGATTCGGGCAGGAACAAACTGCTGCACGATGGCGATTTGTGCGGAGCAGGGGCATGAAGATGCCATGCTCACGATCCGGGATTCCGATACGGCAAAAATCAAGCGGGTTGCTCAGATCTTTAAAAAGGTGCGTGAGGAGATGGGCATCAAGCTGCCAGACAACGGGGAGAACGTCCGCTTTACCGGCACGCAATCGAAAGTCCACGGTGGGAAGACCCATACCAATCCGACGACCTTTGCTCCCTCTCCAGGCGGAACGGGCAGCGCGGCGATGTTCGGTCATTCCCCAGAGAACATGAAACGCGAAGGATAGACTGAGCGACCGGCTCTTACTTTTAATGAGGTGCCATCATGAGTGAAGCCTTAGAGGCTCAACAAAAGACCAATCCCCAAGGCGACCCTATCACCAGCGTTGCGGCTCCGAAATCGGACGGGAAAAAGGATCCGCATGCAGAAGCCAAGCGGCAGAAGATCGTCACACCGGAATACATGTTCCATGAAGCACCTCGGACGAAGGAATTCATCACCGGCAGCGAAGCGGCCAAGGAAGCGATTCGCCGTTCGAACGTCGATCTGGCGGTCGCCTATCCCATCACGCCGCAAAGCGAGACGATGCAGTTGGTCGGCGTGCTCTACGGTGAAGGCTATGTCAAAGAGTATTACCGCGGGGAAGAGGAAGTCGGGGTCATGGCGGCCATTGCAGGCGGGTCGCGCTCCGGCGTGCGGTGCTTCACCGCCACAGCCGGTCCGGGCACGCTGCGCGGCATGGAAGGGATCGCCTCCTGGCCGGGCCACCGTTTGCCTGCCGGGGCCATGTTTACCGGCCGTGTCGTCAACGCGCCGCTGGCCATTCAACCGGACAATATTCAAGTGGCCTATCTGTTGAACTGCGGCATGATCGTCTTCCATGCAGAGAATCAGCAGGACATGTTCGATTTCATCATGGCCGGCTTCACGATCAGTGAAAAGAACGACGTGACGTTGCCCGTCGGTGTGTGCTGTGACGGCTTCTTCGTCACACATGCCCGCGGATATGTGCGCATGCAGGACCGTGGGATCAAGCTCCCGCCGCGCGAGGCCTGGCGTGGCGCCGTTCCTGTGCTCGATGCGGAGAATCCTCCCGCGCGACTCTCGCGCGACGCCCCGGTTCAGAAATCCAACTTCATGGCCTACAACATCCATGCGGTGTGGCAGCAGGAAGTGTGGGCTGCCGTCGAGCGCTCCCGTAAGTACATCAGCAAGTATATGGGCGGTATGCTGACCGCCGAAAACGTAGAGGGCGCGGACGCAGTCATCATTGCGTCGGGAAGCGCGTGCGCGCAATCACGCGAAGCGGTTCGCCTCTGCAAGGAAAAGGGACTGAATGTGGGACTGATCAAGGTCCGGTCGCTGCGGCCGTTCCCCACGCTGGAACTCCGTCAGCTCTGCGGCAAGGTCAAATTGATCGTCGTGCCGGAGTTCAACTATGTGGGCTGGTTGGCCAAGGAAGTCGCGACCGCGATTTACGGATACTCCAAGGCGAAGATCATCGGTGGTCCGCGCGTGTATGGCGGTCAGTCGATGCCGGTGGAATTGATCGTGGACGAAGTCGAATCAGGTCTCACGGGTAAGAAGTCCACGAACGTGGCGATGTCCTCGATCATGGGCGGTGCCGTGAACCCGGACGAGGTGGCCCACTTTATGCGCAGCATCTAGTCAGTACCCGCTAGAAAACGAAGAGCCCGTCAGGATCCGATCCTGACGGGCTCTTTGATTTCTCTCTCGAAACGAGTCTAGCCCTGGATTTCGTCCTCGATCATTTCCTCGCTGTTCGGCATCCCATAGGCCACATACTTGGCGTAGGATAGATAGATCGCCGCACTGTCCGTCATAGCCTTTGATCCCGCAGTCATGCGCACCACTTTGTCGGAGCCTGGCGGTTCCACATTCTGTAACATCGTGACATGGTCGTGCAGGAGTTTGATGTAGCGTTCTACAGCCGATTCGACCTCTTTGTAGGCCTTCAGGATCTCATTCGTCATGGTTGTCCTCCTTCGCAAGGTCAGCATACACTAGGGCATGACGGCTTTCCAAGGCAACGAGCCTCGCCGGCTCTCACCCCATCTGATACAACTTCTCGAGCAGGAAACGCAGGGGCACCTCCCACGGAGGGCCACAGCCGTCGCAGAGCTTTCGCGACTGTTTACGAAGGGCCGCGAGTCGCTGAGTGCGAATTACCTGAACGATCCGGCCCTGGGAGACGCCTACCTCAGCTACTTTGTCCCCGTTAACCTCTCAAAAATCCAAGTCCTGCTCGATGAGTTGCCGGCGGACTGGCACAAGGCTCCCGACAAAGAGGCGATTCGCGTGCTGGATTTGGGAACCGGCCCCGGGACGGGAGCCATGGCTGTCCGCGATTGGCTGAATCAGCACAATCCTCACTCGCTCAAGAAACTGACCGTCGTCGGCGTCGATGCTTCGGAGGAGGCGTTGAAACAGGCCCTAGGCCTTTGGACCGCCTACTCACGCCTGATGGGAATGGGCGAGTCGAACCTGATCCTGTGTAAAGGGGACATCACACGTCCGAACAACGATTGGCGAGCGACTGT
>JBKPKC010000261.1:0-3801 GCA_046765595.1 Nitrospirota bacterium | reverse complement strand
CCTCGCTGCTCATTATTGTGGTGATGGCCGGCGTCAACTTTTATGCGCTGTTTCAGCTGCGCCAGCTGTCGGCATTGAGCACCACACTGGCCTCGCAGCATTATCCGGCCATTGAGCAAGCCAAGCGCGTACAAGCCCTGGCCTTCAACCAGCTGAACAGTGAAAAGAAATACCTGGCCGTGCGTGATCCCACCTTCCTCCAGCATTTCGACGAAGAAGTGGAGGAATTCCACCGCGGCATCGAAAGCCTGCTCCGGCAAGATACGTCGGCCGAAGGACGTCAATTGCTCGAACAGGCCAGACGGTATCAGCAAGATCGGCTGGCCTTGTTCCATGCGGAACTGGAAAATGCCGCGAGCGCGCCCGGCGTCGTGTCGCCGGAATACGAAGGCAAGCGCAATGAAGTCATGGACCACATGACGTCCACGCTGGACCACTATGTGGACTATCACGAAGGTGTCATCAGCGCGGGAGTCAGCCGTTCACGCGAAAGCTCAGCCCAGGCCGAAGCCATTACCGAGCAATTGGTCTTGCTCGCGCTCCTGTTCGGCGTCGGCTTGGCCGGTATTGCGAGTTACACGATTCTCCGACCGCTCCGTCATCTGCAAGGCCACATCAAGCAGATCGGTCAGGGAAACTTTCGAGCCTCGTTGAACATTCGCGCGCCCAGCGAGCTCAGGGACTTGGTCGATACGGTCAACTGGATGGGCGGAAAACTCCAAGAATTGGATGACATGAAGGGCGAGTTCCTGGCGCACGTGTCGCACGAATTGCGCACGCCCATGGCCTCCATCCAGGAAGGCACGCATCTGCTCCTGGATGAGATTCCGGGCCCACTGTCCCCGGAACAGCGTACGACGCTGCGCATCATGGCGGACAGCAGCCGGCGATTGATCACGCTGATCTCCACGATCTTGGACCTCTCGAAGATGGATGCCGGAATGATGGAGTATCGCATCGTGCCGACGGATCTGAAACGGATCGCCGATATGTCCGTCAACAAGATCCGTCTCTTAGCCGACGCCAAGCACGTGCAGCTCGTAGTGGAAGCTCCTTCGCAACGCGTGTGGGTGAAAGCGGATGCAATTCGTATTGAGCAGGTACTGGATAATTTGCTATCAAATGCGCTGAAGTTCAGTCCGGAGGGCGGCATCGTCAAGACGCACATGAAGGCGGACCACAAGGCAGGCGTCCTTGAGGTCGCGGTGTCCGACGTAGGCCCAGGGATTCCAGCCGACGAACTGCCGCATATTTTCGAGCGATTTTACCAGGGCAGTACAAAATCCCGACATTCGGTGCCAGGTAGCGGGCTGGGCTTGGCTCTGGCCAAGAAGGTCGTCGAAGCACACGGAGGCAGGATTTGGATCGAAAGCGAAGTCAGGAAGGGGACCACTGTACGGTTTATCCTGCGGCTGACGAAACCGGGGACGCCAGGATGAATCTGCTCGCGGCAGGCGGGCTGACACTGGCCCTGCTGGCGGGAGGCTGCGCGTCCTGGTCGCCGCCGCCGCCGACGTCGCAGCCGTACTTTCTGGTCGAGCCGTCCGACGCGAAGGCGTTTCACCTGCTCGGCAAGAAACAAGATATGGTCGCGGCCAGATGCCATGAGCACAATTCCTGCGATCATGCGTATTTCACCCGTGCACTCATAGGGTTATACGAAAGTCGTGACGTGGCCACGAAAAATTTCGAAAAGGTCATCGCGGTCGCTCCCAAGAGTCAGCTCGCCACCTCGAGCCGGCTCTGGCTTCAGCAAATGCAACAGGAATCGCCTGCACCCGAACGGTCCTGGTTCACGTCGGTCATGACGGCTCCGGCCGTATCCGACAGTCAGGTGACGATGGGCCAAACGTCCGATCGTCTGGTGCGGGACTTGCTTGATCGGGAAATGATGATTCAGCAGCTCCGCACCAGCAAGGATGCCGACGCCCAGACGCTCGATCAGCTCCAACGGGAATTAGCCGCGGAGCGCGACCGCAAAGAGGGCGTACCGGGCAAAAAAGAGGCACCGAAGGGCAACGCCGACGTCGCCAACGTTCAGGCGCTTCAGAAACAGCTTTCCGAACGGGATAAAAAGATCGACGAGCTGTCGAGCCAGCTCGAAGCCTTGAAGCGCATCGATCAGGAAATGCGCGAGAAGGTCCGTCCCATCCGTCCGCCGTCCACCGTTGTCCCGCCGGCGACGCCAGAGCCGGCCAATCCATAATCGAACAAAGGATTACCACCGTCATGGAACAAGAGCACATTCTCGTAATCGATGATGAAGAAGGTTTGTTGCAGCTGGTCAAGATGCGACTGAACGCCATGGGATTTGCCGTCACGGCCTGCACGTCGGGCCGCGATGCGGTCAGCGCGGCAAAGACCAACCGGTTCGATCTCGCGATCACCGACCTGCGCCTCCGGGGCGAGGACGGCTTGGACGTCACGGAGGAGCTCCTCCGCATCCATCCGGGCCTGCCCGTCATCATTCTCACCGCGCACGGCAGTATTCCCAATGCCGTGGAGGCGGTGCAGCGCGGAGCGTTCGGGTATCTGACCAAGCCGTTCGACGACAAGGAGCTCAAGGCCAAGATCGAGGAAGGGCTTTCGCCCCAACGGATGAGCCGGGAAATCCAGCGGCTCAAGTCTCTCGTCAACGAACTCTACGGCATGGAGAACGTCGTCGCACGCAGTCCGGCGATGCAGCGGCTCTTGCAGCAGGTGATCCAGGTGGCGGATTCGGATGCCACGATGCTGTTGTTCGGCGAAACCGGCACCGGCAAGGAAGTCTTCGCCCGGGTCACGCATGCGAACAGCCGGCGAAGCAAGGGTCCGTTCGTGGCGTTGAATTGCGCGGCAATTCCGGAAACGCTTTTCGAATCCGAGCTCTTCGGCCATGTCCGAGGCGCCTTCACCAGCGCCCATGGCCCCAAGAAAGGATTGTTCCAGAGCGCCCATGGCGGCACGCTCTTTTTGGACGAAATCGGCGAGATGCCGCTGTCGATGCAGGTCAAGCTGCTTCGCGCCGTCCAGGAACGCGAGGTGCGCGAAGTGGGGGCGGAACATCCCACCAAGGTGGACGTCCGGATCATTGCGGCCACCAATAAGGATCTTGGCGAGGCCGTGAAGAACGGCAGCTTCAGAAACGACCTGTACTACCGGATCTCCGTGGTCCCCCTCTTCATTCCGCCGCTGAGAGACCGCCGCGACGACATTCCGATTCTTGCGCAACACTTCCTCGCGAGCAGCGCAAAGCGGGCCAACAAGGAGGTTCGCGGCTTCACGCCGGCCGCCCTGCACCGCCTTGTCACGAACCTCTGGCCGGGAAACGTGCGCGAACTGGAGAACGCCATCGAGAAGGCAGTCGTCATGTCGCGGGCCGACATGATCACGCCTGATCTGTTGCCGTCCATCGGGACCGCGCCTGATTCGCAACTGAAACCGCTCACAGAAGCCAAAGAGGAATTTGAAAAGACCTACCTTAAGAACGTGCTGCAACTGACCGGCGGCAACATCTCGCGCGCCGCACAGTTTGCCGGCCGCTACCGAGCGGACTTCTACAAGATGCTCAAAAAATACGGACTGCATCCGTCCACGACCAAGGGCAAGCCGGGACCAGAGATTGAGGAAGTCGAGGAAGAAAACCATCTCACTGAGGCGGAGACGTAGGCGCTCCGCTTGTGTCCTTCACAAGGCCTGTTCCTAGTTGGCCCTCTCCTCGGAGGAGGGTAGAGTCGTTCGAGGATGAGCGGTTCTGTCATGCGTGAGACGATGAAGGACACGCCGTCACAACCGAAGGTGTGTGCATGCCATAGTCAAGTG
>JBKPKC010000260.1:0-20357 GCA_046765595.1 Nitrospirota bacterium | reverse complement strand
TCGAAATCGCCACCCTGCGGACGAGAAAGATCGGGTTGGGCATCATGGGATTCGCGGATTTGCTGATCGCCATGAGCATTCCCTACGATACGGACTGTGCGGTCGAAGCAGCGGCCTCGCTGATGTCGTTCGTCCAGGCACGGGCGCATGACGCCTCCGCCGAGCTCGGCACGCAACGGGGCGTGTTCCCTGCTTACCGCGGCAGCCGGCTCCAGTCCCGCCGCGCACGCAGGCGCAATGCCACCGTCACGACCATCGCTCCGACGGGGACGATCAGTTTGATCGCCGGCTGTTCGCCAGGCATCGAACCCCTCTATGGCGTACAGGTTCTTCGCCGGGCGCTGGACGGCCTTGAACTGACCATGATGCACCCGGCGTTTTCACGAATGCTCACGTCGGAGGGATTGAGCATCGACAGCCTCCGGACGGAGCTTGCAGCGAGCGCCTCGATCCAACATGTCACCCGCATTCCGGAAGGCATTCGCCGCCTGTTCGTCACCGCCCACGACATCCCGCCGACACATCACGTTCGCATGCAGGCCGCGTTTCAGCGATCGAGCGACAGCGGCGTGTCGAAAACCATCAATCTGCCTTCATCGGCGAGCCCCGCCGACGTTGCCGACGCGTTTCTGCTGGCCTATGAACTCGGCTGTAAGGGGTTGACCGTCTTTCGCACCGGCAGCCGGGAGCATCAGGTCCTTTCCTGCTCTCCCGCCCAACCCTGCTGATCGCGAGTCGAGCATATTCAAAGGGAAAATTGACTCTCCCATGGGATGGTGATAAGACAGGATCGATCGCTCAGCCTGGAGGTACGCAATGGCCCGCCAACCGGAGCCGGACCTGGAGTTCACGGAAGAGGAACTGGATCAGACGACTGCCACGAGACCAGTTTCTCCCATGAAGTCAGGCAAAAAGTCTGGAGGCAGACGACCGCTGCTCTGGATTTTCCTGCTGCTCCTGGTGGCGGGAATCGGCTACCTCGCCATGGAACCGGAGCAACTCGCCGACTGGTTGGCTCCCTTTACCGGTGACACCACGCCTGAACCTCCTGCCGTGGCGACCAGGCCCAAGCCGGTGCCGCCGACCGCTCCGCCACCAGCTCCGACGACCACTGCTCCCGCGACACCGCCGGCTGCTTCAGACACCGCTCCCGCACCCATGGCGCCGACGATGCCGTCCGATGCTCCTTCTGCCGGTGCGCCGCCTTCGCCGACGGCTTCCGCGACAGCGCCGGCAGTGAGCGTGGCCTCTCCGATGTTCGCCGAAGGGCAAAAGGTGACGGCGATCGGCAACCCGACCGCTCCGGCGGAAACGATTCCCTTGTCTCTCGATCCTGCCGGGACCAAGCCGGGTCCTGTGGTTCGTCCCGGCGTCACGCTGAGCGTGCTTGACGGCGACCTTCAGCCTGGCGGCTGGGTGTATTCCGTGCGGACGGACGACGGCGTGAAGGGGTGGATCCCGGAAAAGCGGCTCCGTTTAAAATTCTAAAGCAGTCCTCACCTGCGCTCCTTTACGGCGGCTGGCGCGACCCTGTGCTATAATCCACGCCGAAATTTCCGCATAAGCTTCCCGTCGTGTCTATGCCGACACTCCAGGCCATCATTTTCGATTTCGACGGCGTCATCGCGAATACAGAGCCGTTGCATTTTGCCGGTCTGCATCGGACGTTGAAAGAAATCGGAATCGAGCTGACGGAAGCCGAATACTACGCCGATTATCTCGGATACGACGATCGCGGCTGCATCCTGGCAGCCCTGGCGGCACATCATCGTGCAGCCGATCCGGCCACGGTCGAACGTCTGATGACGCGAAAAGCCCAGGCCTATCTCGAATCCGTCACCCAGCATCAGGTGATCTTCCCGGGCGTTCCGGAGTTCGTGCGTCTAGCGGCCCGTTCCTACCCGCTCGCCATCGCCTCCGGGGCATTGCGCCATGAAATTGAGTACATTCTTGAGAGCGCGGGCCTCAGAAGCGCGTTCGCCCACATCACCAGCGCGGAAGACGTAACAAGGGGGAAGCCCGATCCGCAGCCGTTTCTGTTGGCGCTGAAAGCCCTGCAGCAGCGCAACCCCAACCTGACGCCTGCCGCGTGCCTGGTGATCGAGGACTCGCTTCCTGGCTTGCGAGGCGCCGTCGCCGCCGGCATGAAAGTGCTGGCAGTGGCCAACACGCACACCGTCCAAGACCTCCACGAAGCGCACGCGATCACTCACCGCGTCTCGGACATCACCCTTGCGGATCTGGAGGCGCGCCTATGGCCGTCGCCATGAGGACACAACCATGAGAATCTGCTCGCTGGTCCCCGGCGCCACCGAGGTGGTCGTCCTGCTGGGCCTCGCCGATTCGCTGGTCGGCATCAGCCACGAGTGCGACTATCCAGAGACCGTCCGCGACGTGCCCGTGATCGTGCATCCGGTCGTCGATTCAGACGTCAAAGGCAGCGCGGAGATCGACGAAGAGGTCAAAGCGCTGGCTTCATCCGGCCAACCGCTCTATCGAGTGGATGAACAGGTCTTGGCCAACACGCGGCCCGACGTTATTCTCACGCAAGACGTCTGTCACGTCTGCGCTGTGACGCCGGATCTGCTTCAACAGGCCATCGAGTCACTCGATCACAGGCCGCAGACCCTAACACTCGCCCCCCACTCGCTCCATGACGTGATCGATGACATAGAACGAATCGGCGCGGCGCTCGACGCTGAGTCCCGCGCCAGGGATCTGGTCCGTTCGCTTCGGAACCGGATTGCCGCCGTCCGCGAGAGGGCAGCCGGCCGCTCAAAACCGCGCATCGTTTGTCTCGAATGGCTCACTCCTCTCTATGTGGGGGGGCATTGGGTACCGGAGATTGTGGACATGGCCGGCGGACGAGATGTCTTGGGTCGGCCGGGACAGCCGTCGCGTCAGGTCAGCATGGAAGAGATCCGCGCCGCGGCGCCCGACATCATCATTCTCATGCCCTGCGGGTTTTCGCTCTCCCGTACGGTCGCTGAACTGGCCACCGTCTGCCGGACGGATCCCGCGCTTTCGCACTGGCTGACCTCTGCGCCGAAAATGTACGCCGTCGACGCCGGATCGTACTTCAGCCGTCCAGGGCCTCGTCTCGTGGACGGCCTGGAACTGATGGCCGACATCTGCGGCGGCGGCCTGACCGGTTCGAATCGCTCGGCCCAAACCGTCCTCGATCTGTCGGGCCACCCCGATCTCAGGGGAAATGCCCTATGACGACTGCGGAGGCTCAGGCCTATTGCACGGATCTGACAAAACAGAGCGGGAGCAACTTTTACTATTCGTTCTTCTTCCTGCCGAAAGCCAAGCGTGAGGCGATGTACACCGTGTATGCCTTCTGCAAAGCCGTCGACAGCGCCGTCGACGAGCCACCGCCCGGCAGCGATCCCAAAGAAGAACTTCGCCGGTGGCGTGCCGAGCTCGATCTGGCATACGCCGGCGAGCCGACATGGCCGCTCATGATCAGTTTGGCGCATCATGCAAAGCGGCTCGCAATTCCGAAGACCTACTTCGTGGAACTCATCAAGGGCGTCGAGATGGACCTCGGAGTCACACGCTACGGTACCTTCGAAGAACTGTCCTTGTATTGCTACCGCGTCGCCTCCATCGTGGGGCTGATCTGTCTGCATATTTTTGGACCGACGTCCGCTCACGCACAGGATTATGCCGTCGATCTCGGAATGGCCTTCCAGCTGACCAATATCCTCCGCGATCTGGCGACGGACGCGGAACAAGGCCGCATCTACCTCCCTCATGAGGACCTGAAGCGGTTCGGGTACAGTGAAACAGAACTCCTGGAGCGGAAGGACGGGCCCAGGCTGCACGAATTGATCCGCTTCGAGGCGCAACGCGCGAGACACTATTATGAAAAAGCGCGTGCCGCGCTGGCCTCGCTGCCGGCTGAAGACCGGCGAGCATTGACCGTCGCCGAGATCATGCGGGGTATATACTCGCGCATCCTCGAACGCATTGAACGTCAGGATCATGCGGTGTTCGGGCCGCGGGTCCGCCTGTCTACGTCGAACCGGCTTGCCATTGCCGCCGGCGTGTGGCTCCGCTCCAAATTCTCGTGACGCCGGACGGCCGTCAATCGGTGATCGTGCTCGGCGGGGGGCCGGCCGGTCTCACGGCCGCCTATCGGCTCGCGGCAGGCGGATACCGCGTCACGCTCGTGTCACCATCCTCGTTGCCCGGCCAAGAGCTCCGGCGCACGGACGAACCGCCATCACCGATTCTGGGCTGCCATCACACCACATGGGCGCTGTTGCACTCACTCGGCATGCCCCATGGGCCGTCGTGGGTGTCGGAATCCACTCTCGAGTTTCTCCTTCCGGACGGCCGGATCGCTCATTATCCCAAAACCCGCTTTCCTACGCCGCTCCAACAACTGCTCACCATCGGACGATTTGCAGGACTGTCGCCGTCGGAGCGTTGGAAACTCCTCTCATGGCTCGAACAGCTCTGGGAGGGCTCGCTTGACCTGCCTTCCGACCTCGAACACCGCACCGCCCACCATTGGCTCGAGTCCCTTGCGTACAGCCGGGCCACGATCCAGTCGGTGTGGAGTCCACTTGCCGGATGGCTGACCGGCAACGAGCTCGATCGATTGTCCGCAGATGCGTTCATCACCGCCCTGAAGCCGTTCTTCCTCTCCGGCGGAGCCGACAGCCGTGTGTGGACCGGGCGGCAGACGTGGGATCGTCTGCTTGCCGAGCCGATCACCGACCGCTTGACCAAGAGCGGCGCCACGCTGATCCTTCAGACTCCAGCCGTACGGTTTGAGTTCCAGGACGATCGTGTGAGCGGTGTGCGATTGAGAGATGGGACTATTGTCCACGCCGACTGGTACCTACCGGCCGTACCTCCGTCGCGGCTGACGCCGCTCTTGCCCGAGCGCTGGCTCACGCGTTATGCCTATTTTCAGCACATCGCCGATCTCATATGCCTGCCTTGGACGACATTTCAGGTCCGTGCAACGGCGATGCAGGCTTCCGCCAGGCAAATTCTGCTCGGGACCGGCCCTTTCCGTTGGGTCTCCTGCATGTCTTCAAGCCGCGACGGACATCTCGTGGCGCGGGTCGCGATGCTGTCCGACCGCGTGGCGACGGATGCCGAACCGTCTGTACGCACCCTGTTGCGGTCGCTCCGTCTCTTGAATGCCGGCGACCGCCTCACCGCATTCACTCAAGAGGCGGCCCCCGCCGCCTTGTTGCTACTGTCGCCGGGCACCAACCTCCGCCGACCGATCCAACGCAGCCCGATCGCCAATCTCCTCTTGGCGGGCGCCTGGACCGACACCGGGTGGCCGCCCAATTTAGAAAGCGCGATCGTCAGCGGCGAGCGCTGCGCGGAAATCATTCTGCACGGCACGTCGCGTCTTCGATAGCGGCGGCCTCGTCTGTTTTTCTGCCGTTGACAACGTTCCATCCCGCTCCTAAGATGCCTCGCGCCGGTCGAGCGTTGACCATGTCTCTTCAAGAACTCGCCAAATCACTTCATAACTGTCAGCAGTGCAAACTGGCCAAGCTGGGGCGAACGCAGGTCGTGTTCGGCGTCGGGAACCCGCATGCGAGCATCATGTTCGTCGGCGAAGCGCCCGGTTTCAACGAAGATCAGAAAGGCGAGCCATTCGTCGGTGCGGCGGGCAAACTCCTGAACGATCTGCTGGCTTCGGCGAATCTCTCCCGCGATCAAATCTACATCGCCAATGTCATCAAGTGCCGACCGCCGAACAATCGCGATCCGGAACCCGATGAAGTCGATACCTGCAAACCGTTCCTCATGCAGCAAATTCAGATGATCCGGCCCAAACTCGTCTGCACCTTGGGCAACTGGGCGACCCAGACGCTGCTCGAGCGCAAGGTGGGCATTACGAAGGTGAAGGCGCAGGCCTTTTATATGAAGGACTTCGTCATTTTTCCGCTGCTACATCCAGCGGCCGCTCTCCACCAGGGCAACCTGCTCGACACGTTGAAGGAAGATTTCAAAAAACTGAAGGAATTCCTGGACCGGCATTCGCAGCCGCCGCCTGCCGCCGAACCGGCCTCATCCGGTGCACCGGCTCTGAATGTCGAACCGCCCACTCCCGCCCAAATGGATTTGTTCGGGTAGACCTATCTCGGTACTTCCTGTGTACGCCTCAAGCCTCTCGGGGTTTGGCTCCTTAAAGATAACCGTTTTCCTTGAGGCCGCCCACCTTGCTGACGAATGCATCAGCGTTTCGTTTCTCGCCAAAGCGAATGGACGCGGGCCGCGCTTCGCGTATGGCACAGATGTTCGACGTTCCGTTCGACCATAGGTCTGAAACGGAACTAGGTTCTGTGCCAAACGTTCCTGAGCGTCATGGCGAGCCAGCAAACGCTGGAAAAGCGGCAGCAGCGTGGCGGCCAAACTTCTGTTGTGAGACTCGGCGAGTGACAGGGGTGGAGCGAGCGAGGCTTCTGTGCCAAGCGTGATCGAACGTGACGGCAAGCCAGCAGGCGCTGGCGAAAGCGGAAGCAGCGCGGGTGCGAACTGACATTCAAGCTTTGGCGGGCTTCTCCTTCGAAGATAAGGAAGCTTCGGCTGATCCTTCCTCGCCTTCGTCGACGGGCTTCTCTTCTTCGGGAACGTCAAACCACTGCACAAGCATCTCGTCCCACCAGGCCTCGTCGACCGCGGCCCCGGGATCGGTGCCCAGAAACGTCACATCCTCTCTTGTGAGATCGGTGCCGACCTGCTTCGGCTGATGTTTGGCGCGTTCGATGACTTCCTTCGTCGCAAAGCCGCCGATGATCCATGAATCGGGATCGGCGCGGCGTGATTTGTAGGCTTTAAGATTTATTTTTAGATACATGAAGATCTGCTGTTGAACGGGGTCGCTGACGCCCGACTGCGGCAAGCTCAGGGTCTTTTCGATCTTCTTGCGCCAATGCCGGTCGTCATAGCGCGACGTCACGAGTTGCAGCATCTTCTTTCCGAATTCCGTATCAAGCGGCATGCACATCCTCCACGAGCGGCGTGTCCGAATGTTTTCGTTCGCGTTATTTTCGCCCGTACTTTGCCGTGAACGAGGCCTTCTTCAGCACGTTCTGATTGAGGTAAAAGCCCACCATGGCTCCGGACGCTTCTTTCTGCAAAGGGATCTGATCCGTTTTCAGCGCATAGAGGGTGAAGATGTAGCGATGCGGCTTGTCGCCCGGCGGCGGACAAGGACCGCCGTAGCCGGGCTGGCCATAATCCGTCGTCGATTGGATACTGCCTTGCGGTGTACTTCCGCCTTCCGCCTTTCCTGCGCCGGCCGGCAAGGACGTCGTGTCCGGGGGGATATTGAAGATCACCCAGTGCCACCATCCGCTGCCGGTCGGCGCATCCGGGTCGTAGACGGTCACTGCAAAGCTCTTCGTGCCTTTCGGCGCATGCTCCCACCGGAGTTCGGGCGATGTGTTGGTGCCGCTGCAGCCGAACCCGTTAAAGACATGTTCGTTACTGATCGTACCCTTATCCTTTACGGTGGGACTGGTCAGCCGGAAATCAGCGGCGGCGGCAAGGCCGGGAAGAGTAAGGACGGCGAGAATCGCGCTCAATATGCGTCGCATGGCTGCTCCTCTACGCTGTGTCTATTTGACCTTCTGATAGGTCCCCATCAACTCTGCTTTGCTGAGAATATGGCCTTTCATGGCTTCTTCGAGCTTGGCCTTGGTCGGCTGCTTCAGATCCGGGAGCACGGCATCCAAGGCGTAGAGCTTGTGGAAATACCGGTGACGGCCGACGGGCGGACACGGTCCGCCGTACCCCGTGCGCTTCCAGTCGTTCACGCCTTCCTTCGTTCCCTGAGGCAGCGCCTTCACGCTTTCCGGCAGGCCATCGCTCGTCGGTGGCAGATTATACAGAACCCAATGTACCCAGGTCATTTTGGGGGCTGCCGGGTCCGGTGCGTCGGGATCGTCGACGATCAGCGCCAAGCTCTTGGTTCCCGGAGGGATATCCGACCAGGAGATCGGCGGAGAGACGTCTTTGCCCTCGCACGTGTACAGCAAGGGAATCGCGCCTTCATGGCTGAACACCGTGGAAACGATCCGCATGTGGCCCTCCCCTCGCGCTGCTACCGAGAACAGTGTCATGGCCAGCGCCAGTGCCGCAGCTGGCAGCGTGCAATCGGTACATGGATGTGGGCGCCTCAATTCCCCGCCACCATCATCTCGGCTATCTTCACGGTCGGACTCGCAATCCGTCCTCGAAAGACCAGATCACTGCCGATGAGTTCGATGTCCTTGAACATCTGCTTTAGATTCCCGGCGATGGTAATTTCCTCCACCGGATAGGCCAGCTCGCCGTTTTCGATCCAGAACCCCCCTGCACCCCGCGAGTAATCGCCCGTCACCATGTTGATTCCAAAGCCGATCAATTCAGTCACGTAAAGACCGTCCTTCACGCTCCGGATGATGTCCTCCGCCGAGCGTGTTCCGGGGGTGAGATAGAAGTTGGTGGGACCGACCGAGGGACTTTCGCCCACACTCCTCGAAGCGTTTCCGGTCGAGGGCAAGCCCAGCTTTTTTCCGGAATAGGTGTCCAGCAAATAGCTGGTGAGCACTCCCTTGTCCACGATCGTGTTTTTTCTTGTCGGCAAACCTTCGCCGTCGAACGGACGCGAACCCAGCCCGCCGACGAGACGCCCATCGTCGTAGACGGTGAACCAGTCAGGCGCCAGTTGTTTTTCCAGCTGTCCGCCGAGAAAAGAGGCGCCTTTGTAGAGTGCGTAGCCCGAAGCCGCACTGCACAAGTTACCAAGGAGGCTGCCGGCGGTTTCCTGATCGAAGACCACCGGCACTCGCTTCGTACCGACTTTGCGGGCGCCAAGTCGTCTGACAGTCCGCTTCGCCGCCTTGATCCCGATCGCCTCGGGCTGGTCGAGTTTTTGGAATTTTCTGCGCACGTCGTACCAGGCATCGCGTTGCATGGTGCCGGAGACCGGATCGACGGCCACCGGCGAGACGGCCAGGGAATAACTGGAGCTGCGATAGTCCCCGATGAATCCGTGGCTATTGCCGAGCACCACGCGGCCCCAGGACGAATCGAAATCCGCTCCCTCTGAATTGGTAATCCGCTCGTCGGTGGCGAGGGCCGCCGCTTCGGCTCGCTTGGCCAGTTCGATCTGCCGGTCCGTGTCCAGCCGGGTGTCGTCATACAGGTCAAGGTCCGGCTGCTCCGTCGCCATGAATTCCGCAGCGGGCAGGCCGGAAACCGGATCTTCGACGACGGCCTTGGCCAAAATGACCGTTTCGGCCACGAGGCGTCGCAAGGACTCAGCCGAAAAATCCGAGGTGGAAGAGCTGGCCGACCGCTTGCCGACGAAGATGCGCAGCCCCAGCCGCTTTTCCCGCGCCTTGGAAAGGCGGTCTACGGCGCCCAGGCGGACTTGCACGGACAAATTTTCTCCATCGGCAACCACGACGTCCGCTTCCGTCGCGCCCTGCTTGTTGGCCATAGCCAGCACGTCGGAAGCCAGCTGCGCCAGATCGCCGTTCATGTCGTTTCTCAGTGTTTGCGGTTTTGAAGGAAGAGTCATCGAAATTGATTACCCGGCCTGTGTGCCGCCGACGGTAATTTCATCGATCCGGATCGTGGGTAGCCCGACACCGACCGGCACGGATTGTCCGTCCTTGCCGCACGTCCCGATGCCTTCATCCAGTTTCAAATCGTGGCCGACCATGGAGACCTTCGTCAGAATCTCGGGGCCGCTGCCGATCAGCGTCGCGCCTTTGACCGGTTTCGTGATTTTGCCGTCTTCGATGAGATAGGCTTCGCTGGCCGAGAACACGAACTTGCCGTTGGTAATGTCGACCTGGCCGCCGCCGAACGACACTGCGTAGAGGCCCTTGCTCACCGATTGAATGACGTCCTCCGGATTCGATTGTCCGGCCAACATGAACGTGTTGGTCATGCGCGGCAGCACGATGCTCTGGTAGCTTTCCCGCCGGCCGTTGCCGGTCAGTGGAATGCCCAGCAGCCGGGCGTTCAACTTGTCGGTGATGTAGCCTCGCAGGATGCCGTTCTCGATCAGCATGGTCCGAGCAGTCGGCGTCCCTTCGTCGTCCATGTTCAAGGAGCCCCGACGGCCGGGCAAGGTCCCGTCGTCCACGATCGTACACACGTCCGAGGCCACCCGTTTACCGAGCAAGTTCGAAAAGGCGGAGGTCTTCTTTCGGTTGAAATCCGCCTCGAGCCCATGGCCGATCGCTTCATGCAGGAGAATCCCCGGCCACCCTCCGCCCAAAACGACCGGCATGACGCCGGCCGGCGCATCGACGGCGGAGAGATTGAGAATCGCAATGCGCGCAGCCTCGCGGGCGTATTGCAGATACCGGTCCTGCTCATGGTAAAAACCGAAGCCGATGCGGCCGCCTCCGCCGAACGATCCGATTTGGCGATTGCCTTTTTCTTCGGCGATACAGGTTACTTGCAGACGGGACAACGGCTGCACGTCGCCGATCATGGTGCCTTCGGACGTCGCGACCATGACGATTTTGTATTCCGTATTGAAGGAGGCCATCACATTCTTGATGCGCGGATCGTAGCGCCGCGCTTCCGCATCGATGCGCTCCAGCAGCGTGACGCGGTCAGCCGTCGGCACTTGCAGCTGAGCATCAGAGACCGGGTAGAGGTCCCTGGGCGGCCGTGAATGGACCGGCACGGGAACCGGCTGGATCCCGCCGGGCGAATTCGCGATGTACCGTGCCGTATCGGCAGCAAGCTCGAGATCGTGTCTGGTCAGATCGTCGGAATAGGCGAAGCCCGTCTTCTCGCCGGCAGTCGCACGCACGCCAACGCCCTGGGAAATGCTTTTCGTCGCCCGCTTCACGAGCGATTCTTCCATGGACACGGATTCGGAAATGCAGGATTCAAAATACAAATCCGCATAATCCACATTGCGGACTTTCACCCGTCCCAATGCGGCCACCACATCGTGCTCGGTGACCCCGAACGAATCTAAGGGAATCAATTGTCCCATCGTCGAAAGCCTCACAAAATTGGTCGATGTCCGTGGGAAGCCGCAGTATAGCCCAATCATTTTTGGAGGCGCAATCCGCGCGCTTCCAACTCATGGCTTTTTCGAGCTATTTTGGGAAATATCGTTTGACATTCATCCGGACCGTCAGTAGACTTTCTTCACCTGCCATACGCGCTTCATGTGAAAGGATCAATACCAAACCAGCGCTCATGGACACACAGCCTCCTTCCAGACTCGACCATTTGTCGGATACAGAACTGACGGCAAAACTCGATCCAGACCTCCTTCCCAAACATCTGGCCATTATTATGGATGGGAACGGGCGGTGGGCTGAGGCACGCAGCCTCCCCCGTATTGCCGGTCACCGGGAGGGCATCAAATCGGTTCGCGACATGATTTCCATGTGCTTAGAGCTGGGCATCCAGGCACTCACCATTTATGCCTTTTCCCAGGAAAACTGGAACCGGCCGACCAGCGAGATCGACGGACTGATGGGATTGCTCGAGCACTACTTGTCGACGGAGCGCAACAAGCTGATCGAACAGGGCGTGCGGTTTCGCACGATCGGCCGTACCGATGCGCTGCCGAGCTCGGCCCTCCAATGGGTGAGGGCGGCCGAGCAAGAGACGGCCCATCTCGACAAACTGCATCTCACGGTGGCACTGAGCTACGGCGGGCGTTCCGAAATCGTGGACGCCGTCCGGGGACTCGTTCGGGAAGCGCAGGATGGAAAACTCCAGGCGGACGACATCGACGAAGTTCACGTGAAGCAATTTCTGTATACGCACGATTTGCCCGACCCCGATCTGCTGATCCGCACCAGCGGGGAGACGCGCATCAGCAATTTTCTTCTCTGGCAGCTGGCCTATACGGAGCTCTACTTTACGCCGACGCTGTGGCCCGATTTCAGGCGCCGCGAGCTCCTGCTGGCCCTGCTCGAATTTCAACGACGCGAACGACGCTTCGGCCGCGTCTTCACCAGCTTGTCTTCGTAGTCTGCGGAACCACCGACATGCTCGAGTGCGGAACGACGAATCGTGAACCGGCGCAGACCGTCCACAAGGCCGGCACTCGATTCGATCTCCGCCGGATCTATACCGTGTTGTTGGTCGTGCCTCTTCTTTACGGCGCGATCCAATACCTGCCTGCCGTCGTGTTCACCGGCATCGTCGCCGTCGCCGGCGGCTTGTCCCTCTACGAGTTGTATCGCCTGTGTTTCCCGGCGGCGTCCCGGCCCTTGGCCGTCGGCATCGGCCTGCTGGGCTGCATGGCGCTGATCATCGGGCCGCACCAGCCCGCCCTTGTACCGGCCGGCCTTCTGTTGGCCGTCGTGGCGGTCCTGTCAATCCCCGTTCTGCTCGAAGTGCCGCTCCTCGACAGTCTCAGGGACGCCGCACTCGTCGTCACGGGCATGTTGTACATCGGCCTGACATTGAGCTATCTCGTCGTGGTCCGTCTGCTGCCGGACGGAGAATCGCTGTTGTTCTTTCTCCTGTTGGTGACGTGGGCGGCCGACACAGCGGCCTACTATGTCGGGACCTTGTACGGGCAGCGAAAAATCGCACCGAGAATCAGCCCGAAAAAAACCGTGGAGGGATTGGCCGGAGGATTCATCGGCGCAACGATCGTTGCGTTTGTCGCGCGCTGGACGTTTCTGCCGGAATTCTCGCCGCTCGATACGCTCGTCCTGGCCGTCCTGTTGACTGGAGCCGGCCTCTGGGGAGATCTCGTCGAGTCGGCGATCAAGCGCAGCGCCGGCGTCAAAGATTCGGGCGGCTTGCTTCCGGGCCACGGCGGCATGCTCGACCGACTGGACAGTCTCTTGTTCACCGCGCCCGCGTTCTACTACTATGTGACCTTCATGGGACGAGTGGCAGCTCACTCCTGAGGACCCTATGAAATCCATCGTCATTCTCGGTTCGACCGGCTCCATCGGCACCAACACACTGGACATCGTCGAGCGGTTCCCTGAAGAGTTCCGCGTCGTGGGCCTCACCGCGGGCAACAACGACGAGATGCTGGCCGACCAGGTTCGCCGTTTCAAGCCTCAAGCAGTGGCCATGTCGACCGAAGCGGCGGCCGTACGCCTTAGGCGGCGCTGTGCAGGACTGCCCACGCAAATCTTGAGCGGCCAGGAAGGCCTCGCCAATGTGGCCTCGCTCGCCGACGCCGAGCTGGTCGTGTCAGCCATCGTGGGCGGCGCCGGCCTGGTGCCGACGCTGGCGGCGATCCGCAACAAGAAACACATCGCACTGGCGAACAAAGAACCGATGGTCATGGCCGGCCAGTTGATGCAGGAAGAAGCCAGGCAGGCCGGCGTGAGAATCTTTCCCGTGGACAGCGAGCACAGCGCGATCTTTCAATCCCTCGAGGGGCACCGCGTCAAGGATGTGCGCCGGTTGATCCTGACGGCGTCGGGAGGCGCGCTGTGGAACCTGCCGAAAGACGCGCTTCGCGACGTCACCCCCGAGCGGGCGCTCCAGCACCCGAACTGGAAAATGGGCGCCAAGATCACCATCGACTCGGCGACGCTCATGAACAAGGGACTCGAAGTCGTCGAGGCCCGCTGGCTTTTCGACATTCCGGAATCACACATCGACGTGTTGATTCACCGCGAAAGCATCATCCACTCTCTGGTCGAGTACGAGGACCGTTCGATGATTTCGCAATTGGGCCTGCCGGACATGCGGACACCGATCTCGTACGCGATGCGCTATCCGGACCGGCTCCCGCTCGACCTGCCTTCGTTGGATCTCACGGAAATCGGCACCCTGACCTTCTGCAAGCCGGACCATGACCGGTTTCCCTGCTTGCGCCTGGGGTATGAATCGCTGCGCATCGGCGGCACCATGCCGGCGGCGATGAACGCCGCCAATGAGATCGCCGTCGACGCCTTTTTGAACGGCGGCATCCGTTTCACGGATATATCTGATATCATTCACAGCACCATGCAGGCCCACACACCCCAGCCCGTCCGCTCGGTAGACGTCGCGCTGGACGCCGACCGGTGGGCGCGGGAAAAGGCGGACTCATTGGTCCATGCCTTGGCCCGCTGACCGTGTGTTACAGTGTCAAGTGTCATGACGTGGCAAACCTTCACCATTGAGCACCAACTATGATCTTGTCTGCCTTGACCTGGTCTCCCGATAGCATCTGGCTGTTGATGCAAAAGACCTGGTGGTTCCTCGTCGTTCTCGGGATTCTCGTCGCATTCCACGAGCTGGGCCATTTTCTCGCCGCGCGATGGGTGGGCGTGAAAGTGTTGAAGTTTTCGCTCGGCTTCGGACCGAAGCTCTTCGGCCGGCAGGTGGGTGAAACCGAATATTTGGTCTCCGCCATTCCTTTGGGCGGCTACGTCAAACTCTTCGGCGAGGATGAGGCTGAGGCGATTACTCCCGAGGACCGACGCCGGTCGTTCGTCCATCAGAATCTGTGGGGAAAGGTCCTAATCGTCGCTGCAGGACCGGGATTTAACTTCATTCTGGCCTATCTGATCTTTGCCGCCTGGCTCTCGACCGGCTACACGCTGCCCGTGCCGTCGTTCAAGGATATTGCGCCGGTATTGGAAGCGGTGGCCCCGGACTCCCCGGCTGCCAAAGCCGGCCTCATGGTGGGCGACCAAATCAAGAAAATCGACGGCCGCGATATCGCGACCCGCGTGGAATTGATGGACGCCGCCGCGAAAGGCAAAGGGGCGTCGTTGACGCTCGAAATCCTCCGCGACGGCCGGATGCAGACGCTGACCGTGACGCCAGTCGCAGCGGCCGCCCAAGGCCAGAGGAGCGAGGAAGCAAGCTATTATCTCGGCATCGAGGAGATCCCGCCGGTCGTGAATGAAGTGGTACCCGGCAAGCCGGCGGCAGCGGCAGGCTTCAAGGAAGGCGATCGCGTCCTGTCGATCGACGGCGCTCTCATCCATACCTGGACGCAGATGACGGCGCTGGTGAAAGACAATCCCGGAAAGACGCTTCAGGTCGACGTCCTGCGCGACGGTCATCGCGTATCCCTGTCGGTCACGCCGGTCGCGGAAACCACCACGGTGAATGGTCAGTCCGTGCAAGTCGGCAAGATCGGCATCGCCGGACCGGACCGCTCGCTGATGAAATCCGCAACTCCGCTGGCGGCCGTGTATAACGGCCTGGAGGCCACCTGGAAATGGACGGAACTGACAATCGTCGGTCTCTACAAGATGATCGTCGGCGACATCTCGAGCAAGAACATCGGCGGGCCCTTGACGATCGCCAAGATTTCCGGAGAAGCGGCCGCCCAAGGGCCGGCGAACGTCATTTTTCTCATCGCGCTCTTGAGCATCAACTTGGGCGTCTTGAATCTGCTGCCCATTCCTATCCTCGACGGCGGCCACTTGCTTTTCTTCCTGATCGAAGGCATCCTGCGCAAGCCGTTGGGCGAACGGCAGCGCGAATTGGCGCAGCAGGTCGGATTGGTCCTGCTTGTCGGTGTCATGATCTTCGCCTTTTGGAACGACCTCGAACGAATCTTCTTCTCCCACTGACGCTTCATGCGGACCTCACAACTCCTTCTCCCCACCCTGCGGGAAGATCCCGGGGAAGCTGAAACGGTCAGCCACCGGCTGATGCTTCGTGCGGGACTCATCCGCAAGGTGGCGGCGGGCATTTACACCTATCTGCCGCTGGGCCTTCGGATCATCCGGAAGGTCGAGCAGATCGTCCGAGAAGAGATGAACCGGGCCGGCGCGCAGGAGCTGTTGATGCCGATCGCATCTCCGGCTGAGTTGTGGAGGGAGACCGGGCGCTGGGACTATTACGGCAAGGAACTGCTTCGCTTCAAAGACCGCCACGAACGCGACTTTTGCCTCGGCCCCACCCACGAAGAAGTCATCACGGATCTGTTTCGCCGCGAAGTCCGCTCGTATCGGCAACTGCCGCTGAATTTCTATCAGATCCAGACCAAGTTCCGGGATGAAATCCGGCCTCGCTTCGGGCTCATGCGGGGACGCGAATTCATCATGAAGGATGCCTACAGCTTCGATAGGACGACGCCGGCGCGCGTCTCAGCTATCAAAGATGTACGACGCGTATCACCGCGTCTTCTCCCGCTGCGGCCTGAACTTCAGGGCCGTGGAAGCCGATACGGGATTGATCGGCGGCACGTCGTCCCACGAGTTCATGGTCCTGGCCGACACGGGAGAGGAAACCGTCGTCTACAGCGAGACCGGCACCTATGCGGCCAACGTCGAGCGGGCCGAAGTGCTGCCGCCGGCCGACGAGAGCAGCGAAGAGCTCCGTCCCCTGCGCAGGGTGAACACCCCCGGCTGCCGAACCGTCGAAGAGGTGACGAAGTTTTTAAAGGTGGCGCCTGCTCAGCTCGTCAAGACGTTGCTGTATTCGACGGGAAACGAGACCGTCGCCGTCCTGATTCGCGGCGATCACGACGCGAACGAAATCAAGCTCAAGCGTCTGCTCGGCGCCACGAATCTGGAACTCGCCGGTCCGGCGCTCGTTGAGAAGGTCACCGGTGCGCCGGTCGGATTCGCCGGTCCGTTGGGCCTCAAGGTCCGCATCGTGGCCGACCACGCCGTCAAGGCGGCCAGGAACGTCGTGGTCGGCGGCAATCAACAGGATATGCATCTCGTCGACGCCAACTGCCCGCGTGATTTCCAGGTCGAGCAATTCGCCGATGTGCGCAATGCCCTGGCCGGCGATGCCTCACCGCGGAACGACGGCGTGCTCAAGACGACAAAAGGCATCGAAGTCGGGCATGTCTTCATGCTCGGGACCAAGTACAGCCAGGCCATGAATGCCTCGTTTCTCGATCCCAGCGGCAAGGAATGTCTGGCTGTCATGGGATGCTACGGCATCGGCATCGGCCGGACCGCCGCAGCCGCGGTCGAACAAAATCACGACGACAAGGGCATCGTGTGGCCGTTTCCAATCGCTCCCTTTCACGTGCATCTCATTTCGTTGGGGCAATCCGTCGGCGTGACCCAGGCGGTCACCACACTCTATACAGCGCTCGGCGCCGCCGGGCTCGAAGTTCTATGGGATGATCGCGACGAGCGGGCAGGCGTCAAGTTCAACGATGCCGACTTGATCGGAGCGCCGTACCAGGTGATCGTCGGCGACAAAGGTCTCGCGGAAGGTCTGCTGGAAGTTAAAACTCGAAAGACCGGCGTGAAAACGAAGCTTGCACCGGCTGGGATCCCCGCGGCGATTTTGGCCATGGCCTCACCGAGCTCATCACTCTCCTGACGCGCAGGCTTTGTCTCTTCCTCTCTCGCGTATCATCGCGAAAGCGCCTTTTCCTTGCCTTCCCGCTGTGTTGGGCTAGACTGGGTCTCGACACGGTCATAGGGCATGACCGTCGTCTCTGACTGGTCAGAGGAGCTCAGATGCAGGCCAAACCTCCCACCCAAAACTTGCAGGAACTGCAGCAAAAAGTCGAGTTCGCCGAGCATGTGAAGCGGGTGACCAGTCAAATCCATGCCGCGAGCAATCTCGACCAGATCCTGCTTGACCTGCACAAGGACATCCTCGGGTTGTTCGATGCCGAAGACTTGACGCTCTTCGCTTTCGACGCAGACAAGAAGGAAATTTTCTACAAGGTGCCGCACATCGATATGATCGAAGAAGTGCGCATCCCCATTACGGAACAAAGCCTGGCCGGCTTCTGCGCCAAATACCTGCGGCCGGTCAATATTGCCGATGCCTACAACGTCGCGGAACTCCAAGGGATTCACCCGTCGCTCAGCCATGATACCTCCTACGACAAGCGCACCGGCTTCAAGACCAAACAGGTCCTGACCTATCCGATCGTCGCGGACAACAAGTACTTGATGGGCGTGCTTCAGCTGCTGAACAAGAAGAGCGGACTGCGGTTTACCCGCAAAGACGAAGAGTCGGTCGCCGAGATCGCGAAAGCCCTCGGCATCGCCTTCTTCAATCTCAAAAAGGTCACCACCAAAAAGGCGTCGACGAAGTTCGACCTTCTCGTCAGCAACGGCAAAATCACCCAGAATGAGCTCGACAACGCCATTGCTGAGGCGCGGAAAAGCATTTCCTCCGACCTGGAAAGCATTCTGATCGAAAAATACAAAGTGCCGAAAATCGATATCGGCAAATCCATCGCCCAATTTCACAAATGCCCCTACATCGAGTACAGCGAGCGCACCCTCGTCGACATCGAGCTCTTGAGAAACCTCAATGTCGACTACCTCAAGAAGAATCACTGGATGCCGCTGAAGCGGGACCGGACGGCCATTGAAATCCTCACCGACGATCCGGGGGATTTGGACCGCGTCGCAGACATTAAACGCACGTTCCCCGGCCTCAACATCCGATTTGCCGTCAGTCTCAGACGGGACATCGCCCAGTTCTTGAACTCTGCGACCGGCGGCGGAGACAGCAGCGCCGGACGCAAGCTCGACGAAAACGTCTCGGACATTCTCGGCGAGCTCGTGACCGAGGCTCAAGCCGATGCCGCAGAAGAACAGGGACTCGGCGGCGGGTTGGACGAAAACGACAGCGCCATCGTCCGTCTGGCGAATCAGATCATCGCCGACGCCTACCGGCAGAACGCCTCGGACATCCACATCGAGCCCTACGGAGAAAAACGGGAAACGTTGGTGCGCTTCCGTGTCGACGGTGACTGTTTCGAATACATGAAGATCCCGCAGAGCTATCGGCGGGCCATCGTGTCGCGCCTGAAGATTATGGCGAGCCTCGACATCGCCGAACGCCGGAAGCCGCAAGACGGCAAGATCAAGTTCAAACTCAGCGAGACGCGTGAGATCGAGCTTCGTGTTGCGACCATTCCTACGGCCGGCTACAACGAAGACGTGGTCATGCGTATTCTCGCCGCAAGCGAACCGCTGCCGTTGGACAAGATGGGCTTCTCCGACCGGAATTTGAAGGCAATCAAGGACATCGCAGAAAAGCCGTACGGCATCATTCTTTGCGTCGGCCCGACCGGTTCAGGAAAAACGACGACGCTGCACTCGGTGCTTGGATTCATCAACACCCCGGACATCAAGATCTGGACGGCCGAAGATCCTGTCGAAATCACGCAATACGGCCTCCGACAGGTCCAAGTACAGCCGAAAATCGACTTCACATTCGCCAAAGCCATGCGGGCATTTCTCCGGGCCGACCCGGACGTCATCATGGTCGGCGAAATGCGCGACAAGGAGACGGCCGAAATCGGGATTGAAGCGTCCCTCACGGGCCATCTGGTCCTGAGCACCCTGCACACCAACAGCGCGGTGGAAACGGTCACCCGTCTGCTCGACATGGGCTGCGATTCGTTCAGCTTCGCCGATGCCATGCTCGGCGTACTGGCGCAACGCCTGGCCCGCAGGGTCTGCAAGGACTGCAAGGAGCAGTATCCGGGCACCAAGGAAGAATACGAAGAAATCCGTCAGGGCTACGGCCCTGAAAATTGGGACAAACTCGGCGTTCCAATGGATAATACTTTCCGACTTTCGCGCGGCAAAGGCTGTGAGGCCTGCAACCGGACCGGATTCAAAGGCCGCGTGGCTCTGCACGAATTGTGCTTGGGGACCGACAAGCTGAAGCGGTTGATTCAGACCAAGGCCAAAACTGAAGAGATGGTCAAAGCCGCCGTGGAAGACGGCATGACGACGCTCATGCAGGACGGCATCCAGAAGTGTTTACAGGGACTCACGACCTTTAAAGAAGTGAAGGCAGTCGCCATCAAGTAACCAGCCGACGGGCCCGTAGGGTCGGCCGTTCATCTCCCCTTTCACGCGCAACACGGCAACGGCCGGACGCAGCTCCCCATACGTCAGACACGCGAACTATATAGCTTACAGGCCAGAGCTGAAGGACCGCGCGAGGAATTTCTTGAGGCGAGTTTCGACCGAAAGCGGCATTGAGGCGAACTCCAATCCAATTAGCTGATCATTGATCCATCTGACCGTCGCATCGAGCTGCATGGCCGTGACCTGGTCAGGCATCCGGAAACTGACCGCCAGTTGGTCGCCCGGCGTCATAGCCGCCGTGCTCATGACTTTGGCCCCCCGCAGGGACACATCGAGGACGACGCCAAGACCGCTTCGGTCGGCCGCTGTCCAGCGTTTCAGCCCTAAGAGTGAAAAGGCACAGGGAAAGGGGGCAGACACCCGATGCCGGGGATACCGCCGCAGCTCCACGCCTGCTTCGCCCTGCCGCTCACTTTGCGCCATAGACGATCCCGGCCCTTTTCGAAGCGATGGTCACGAACTTCTTCAAGCGGTCATGGGCATCAAACGACAGGCGCCGGAACGCCAATCCGTAGAACTGATCCTTCGTCCACCGGATGGTCGCCAGCGCAATGTCCGCCGAGCGGATCTGCTTCGGCGACCGGAGCCTCAGCGTCACTTCAT
>JBKPKC010000259.1:0-3806 GCA_046765595.1 Nitrospirota bacterium | reverse complement strand
TTGCTGTCCCGCCCGTTCCGTGATGATCCGCCGCCCTTATTTGTCGCCATTTCCGCCCCGTGTTCGATTAAGCCGTTTCGATTCCCGTGATCCGCAGCTTTGTAAAGCCTTGGCGATGACCCTTCGTCCGGCGGTAGTTCTTCCGCCGCTGCTTCTTGAAGACCATGATCGAGCGTGTCCGGCCCTGGTCGATGATTTCCGCCGTGACCTTCGCGCCTTTGACGAGCGGTTGGCCGACCTGGATTCCCTTGTCGCCGTGAATCAGTCGCACATCGCTCAGTTCGACCTTGACGCCGACATCGCCGGGAAGACTTTCGACCTGAAGGAGGGAGCCGTTTTCCACTCGATACTGCTTGCCGCCTGTTTCTACTATTGCGTACATGGATGCTTCCTCCGTGACAGAACGTCGTTATGTATCACAGTGATTTCAAAAGTGTCAAGGAAAGCGCCCAGGGTCCGATCATGCGCAACCCCCCTGTAGGTAGGCTGTTTTTACATGTTATATCAGCGTAAGGTCAGCGCATGAAGAGCGCACGGAACACGATCTCGCGCCGCGCGTTTGTGCTCAGGCCGTATCGCCGCATTACAACGTGGTACAGCGCCTACTACATGAGCGGCAGCGCGATTGGGAAAGGCGTGGTGAAGAACGTGAGCCGCACCGGCTTACGGCTGCTCGGGGATCACTCACTGGCCCCGGGCACAGAGGTATCCGTGCGGCTGAGCATCGAAGAGACGGATCCGCCGCTGGAAATTTCACGTGCCTCCGTTTGCTGGACGGATCAGTACGAGTTCGGCCTTCGGATTGAACACCTGACCGCAGATGCGTCCACTCGGTTGGCCGCTCTCATTGCCGCTGATATCGAACGCGCTCACGACGTCCGCCCTCGCCCGCTTGGTTCACGCTGATCGCCAACGTCCATTTGCTTGACCCCTCTTCAAAACCGCTGGTATAGTCCGCGGCATCATGGATCCGCAAGGCAAGATCTGGATGGATGGCTCGTTCGTCGATTGGGCGAATGCGAACGTCCATGTCCTGACGCATTCCCTGCATTACGGCCTGGCGGCCTTTGAAGGCCTTCGTTGCTACAAAGGCAAGTCAGGATCGGCCATTTTCAAGCTGCACGAGCACGTCGACCGATTGTTCGAATCGGCACACATCGGCATGATGACGATTCCCTTTGAAAAGAAACAGGTCGCAGAAGCCATTGTCGAGACCGTGCGCATCAACAAACTCGACGCCTGCTACATCCGGCCGCTGCTCTATATCGGCTATGGTGCCATGGGCGTCTACCCGGGCGACAATCCGATCAAGCTGGCGATTGCCGCCTGGAAATGGGGCTCCTATCTCGGCGACGATGCGCTGGCGAACGGGATGCGAGCATGTGTCTCGTCGTTTACCCGCCACCATGTCAACGTGTCGATGACCAGGGGCAAAATTTCCGGCTATTATGTCAATTCGATCTTGGCGAAGCGCGAAGCGAAAGCAGACGGCTACGATGAAGCCATCTTGCTGGATCCCGAAGGTTATGTCTCGGAAGGTACCGGAGAGAATATCTTCATCGTGCGCAAGGGCCGCCTGAAAACGACGCCGCTGACGTCCATTCTGGAAGGGATTACCCGCAACGCGGTGATCGAGCTTGCGCGCGAACAGGGGATCGTCGTGGCTGAAGAGCGGTTCACCCGCGATGAAATGTACATTGCGGACGAAGTGTTTGTGACCGGTACAGCGGCCGAATTGACGCCGGTGAGGGAAATCGACAATCGCCGCATCGGCACCGGCAAGCCCGGTCCTGTCACGGCAGCGTTGCAGAAGCGCTTCTTTGCGATCGTGCGGGGAGCGGATCCGTCGCACGACTCCTGGCTCACCCGCGTCTAAGGACGCTCGACAAACATCATTCACACCCTCCCGCCCCGCGCACGCCGAGACGTGCGCTTTAACCATGCTCACCCGCCCGACCCCAGCCGAGCCGAGACTCGGCTTTATACCGAAACTGCGTTCTCGCTCGTTCAAACCCTCAACGTTGAACATCTATTGATGGCAAAGTACTCAACCGCTCGCATGTGATCGAAGCGAGCGGTTCAAGCGAAGCTTGGTATGTACCTCCCGAGCGTCCGGAGGTACTTGGAGTCGCTTGCTTAGTGGACGGCGGCTGGATCGCTTGAGGAATGTGAGTCGGAGGCAGGCTTGTCGCTTGGCGGAGCCGCCGGAGCGGGCTGCGAGGTCTCTTTCTTCTTGAGATCGATCACTGTCGACGAAAACGTGCGTTCCTTCGCCAAAATCGCCAGGCTGAGGGAGGTCACCATGAACACCGCCGCGACCACGACGGTAAACTTGCTAAGGAAGTTCGCGGGTCCCCGGCTTCCAAAGACCGTCTGGCTGGAGCCGCCGAACGCGGCGCCGATTTCCGCGCCTTTCCCCGACTGCAGGAGGATGGCGCCGATCATGAGAAAGCACGCAATGATGTGTATGATGATGACGAGCGTGTGCATGAGTTAGTGTGCGTGCCTGTTCTTTGCGGCGAGCGCGATTGTAGCAAACGAGTCCGTCTTCAAACAAGCCCCGCCTACGAGCGCGCCGTCGATGTCCGGTTCGCTGAGCAGTGATGCCGCGTTTTGAGGCGTAACGCTTCCTCCGTACAGGATTCTCACGCGTGCGGCCCTATCCTGATTCCAGGCGGCGGCGATGCGCCGACGAATGGCGCGGTGCACGGCGACCGCCTGTTCCACGGTAGCCGCCCGCCCGGTGCCTATCGCCCACACCGGTTCATAGGCGATGGTGACATTGTCCATCTCTTGATCGCTCAACCCGTTCAAGGCGGCCGCCACCTGACCCGTGACCACCGGTTCCGTGCGTCCGGATTCACGCTCCTCGAGCGTTTCCCCCACGCAGAGAACCGGCCGAAGTCCGTGCGTTAAGGCGGCGCGGACTTTCTTCTGCACGTCGCCGTCCCGCTCGCCGAACAAGGCCCGGCGCTCGGAATGCCCCAGGATGACATAGCTGCAGCCCAAGTCCCGAATCATCGGACCGGAAATTTCGCCGGTGAAAGCGCCCTGGGCTTCCCAATGCATATTTTGGGCGCTGAGGCCAAGGTGCGAGGAAGAGCCCAAAGCCGTGCGTACGGATTCCAAGGCGGTAAATGGCGGGGCCAGCACAATCTCGACGGCGGAATCCTTGGGCAGCACGTTCGTCAATTCACGCACGAAGCGCGCGGCCTCGGAGGCCGTCTTATTCATTTTCCAATTCCCGACGATGAGCGTGGTGCGCACGGGTCGCTGGTTCGCTAATCCTTGCGTTCAGGCAGGGCCACGAGGCCGGGCAACGGCTTGCCTTCCAGTAATTCGAGCGCTGCGCCGCCGCCGGTGGAGATGAAGGAAATATTTTCTGATTCGCCGGCTCGGTGGATCGCCATGGCCGTCTCGCCTCCGCCGACGATCGTGAGCGCATAGGCGTCGGCAATGGCGTGGGCGACTGAGAGCGTGCCGCGCGCAAACGCGTCGATTTCGAATACGCCCATCGGGCCGTTCCACAGAATGGTTTTTGCGTTCTGCACGGCTTCCCCGAAGAGCTTGACCGAGGCGGGGCCGATGTCCAGGGCGTACCAGCCTTTGGGAATCTCCTGCACCGGCACGATCTTGGTTTCGGCGCCGGGCTCGCGGCTGGCGGCCACGACACAGTCCACCGGCAGATAGAACTTGACCCCCCGCGAAAACGCATGGTCTTCAATGCCCTTGGCGAAATCCAGCATGTCGTTTTCGACGAGCGAGTTGCCGATTTCGAGTCCTTTGGCCTTCAAGAAGGTGAAGGC
>JBKPKC010000258.1:0-3473 GCA_046765595.1 Nitrospirota bacterium | reverse complement strand
GTGCTCGGCCGCGAGCGGACACTCTTTCGGCTTCGGCAGAGCGTCGCTCATGCGGAAGGCGCGCACGCTTGACGGATTGATTGGCCGTGTATTACGTTGAACGCCGGTTGGGGGATCGTCTAGCGGTAGGACGTCAGTCTCTGGATCTGACTACCTAGGTTCGATTCCTAGTCCCCCAGCCAACCATTCTCCTTCGATTCCACGCATGGATTCGCACCGCGCTGGGGGATCGTCTAGCGGTAGGACGCCAGCCTTTGGAGCTGGCTACCTAGGTTCGATTCCTAGTCCCCCAGCCACATTTCCAGGGACCCTCATCAGGCGGCGAGAGGATGGCCATTGCCTTCCTTGGTCGCTGCAGTGACGCTCACCGGCGCCTCATCCCGCCATAAGGCGATTCCGCCAATCAGTCCATTGAGATTGGAAATGAGGGTCACATTGGCGGGAAGCCCTCCGACGTCGACCTCCTTGGAGTTACCGCCGCCGATATACATTTTTGTGAAGTGAAAGGTCTCGTCCAGGCGTTTGATAAATTTGAGCAGGCGCTTGTTCCACCTTTTCTTCCCGACTTTCTGCAAGGCGGAATTCCTCAATTTGTCGTTGCCGATTTCAAGGTTGGGGGCGAGGCGTCCATCGACAAACAGGGACGTTCCCACGCCGGTACCCAGCGTCACGACCAACTCGACGCCGCTGCCGGCAATAGCGCCGAAGCCCTGGACGTCCGCATCGTTGGCGACTCGGACGGGTTTCTTCAACAGTGCGTGTAGGTTCTCGGCGATGTTGAAACCTTGCCATTCCTTCGCGAGATTCGGCGCGTCCATGGCGATGCCGTTGATGACGACGCCGGGAAAGCCGACCGCCACACGGTCGAAAGGCTTCAGTTCGTCGGCCAATGAGACAATGGTATCCATGACTGCCCCGGGCATGCCGGAGGCAGGAGATTCTCGGCGCAACCGCTCACTCAGAGGCTTTCCCAAATCGTTGAGCACGGTCGCTTTAATCCCGCTGCCGCCCACGTCGACCACGAGCGTTCGGCGGAGGCTGGCCTCGTTGTTCTGGTTGGCCGAATTCGCTGTGTTCGTGCTGCGTTTGACGGAACGGGTTTTCCGGCTCTTTTCTTTCGGCATAGGCATCCTCACTGGTAGAGACGACTTGTCTCTCCCGGGAATGATCTGTCTCTTATCATCTGCCGTTTGGCCCTCAGGGCGGGCGAAGAAGGCTCAAAACGGCTAATCTCATGACATAACGTGGCCGCGGACTAGGCCGTCTGCAGGAGTTGGGCCAGACTGTTGTCGGAGTGGATCCGGGAGGTCTTCCCGATGATGATTATTGAGAATCAATCGAGCGGTGACTTCGAGTCAATCGCGGTCGTGGTCCTGTTCGTTCTCACGTTCGTGGACAGGCTCGGCAGGCAGTTCCATGAGAAGGGTCGGACCGGGAACACGATATTCCTCTGCCGCCCATGTGCCGAGATCGGTCAATTGGCAGCGTTCCGAGCAGAATGGACGCCAGGGATTGCCTTTCCAGTCGGCCGGTCGACGGCAAAGCGGGCAAAGCATGCCCGAATCTTACCACAGGGTGGGAAAAGAAGGCGTCAGCTCGGGCGGAGGGGATACGTCGTTTTCGCGTGAAGAAGACGGTGCAATCGATTTTGATCGATCTCTGACACGCCGAGGAATTCGACGCCGAACTCCCCATGTTTGCTCCAGCGGACTGCCGCCGACTCAATTGTAATCGGAGACCCCAACTCAGTCGCACGGATGAGGATCCGGACTGCCGAACCGGCGCGTACGCTGGTCATGCTGGTCACAGCGCATCCGCCTGCCGACAGATCGAACATCGTGCCTTCCCGGATCGAAGTGTTCCCTGTCGTAGAGAAATAGACTTGTAGTTCGACGGGCACTCGGGGGTATTGGCGGCATTCGATCATCTTGGACTCCTTGTCCGACCCTGCATTGCAATGCGTTTGCTTCAGTGTAGCAATCGCGCTCTCTGTGTAAAGCAAAAGTTCGCTTACTCGCACTGCCACTTCAAGCCTAGCAGGGATGTCTCATCTGTAAAGAAGGAAACCGAACCTGGCGGAAGTAGGCCTGTTTGGGACGGTTTTGGAGCTGCGATCAGTGCGAGGGTGGTTGCCGCTTGTCGATCCTTGCCCAGGCATCCTTCAGCGACACCGTGCGATTGAAGACGGGCCGGCCTGGCCTGGAGTCGGGATCAACGCAAAAGTAGCCTAAGCGCTCGAATTGAAATCGGCTTCCTGCTTCCGCTGCCCGCAAACTTGGTTCCACCTGGCAGCCGTTCAGCCGTTGGAGTGACTGGGGATTCAGATAAGCGATCCAATCCTCGTCCGGCTGAAGACCCGAGAGGTCGCTCTTGAGCAAGGGATTATAGAGGCGCACTTCTGCTTCCAGCGCGTGGGCGGCGGACACCCAATGGATGGTGGCTTTGACCTTTCTCCTGGCTGCAGGGCCGCCGCTCTTCGTCTCTGGGTCGTAGGTGCAATGTAGTTCGATCACTTCTCCCGTTCGTGGATCCTTCGTCACCGCGACGCATTTGATGATGTAGGCATAGCGAAGACGCACTTCCCGTCCGACGGCCAGGCGGAAAAATTCCTTCGGCGGAGTTTCCAGATAATCGTCCCGCTCAATAAAGAGCGTTCGCGAAAAAGGAACGACACGGGTGCCGGCCGTCGGATCCTCCGGATTATTGACGGCCTCCAGCTCTTCCGACGTGTGCTCAGGATAGTTATCAATGACGATTTTCAGTGGCCTGAGGACGGCCAACACGCGCGCGGCCCGCTTGTTCAGGTCCTCGCGGATGAAGTGCTCGAGCAGAGGCATCTCAACCACGGCGTCACGTTTGGACACACCGATGTGGTCGCAAAAAGCCCGGATCGCCTCGGGCGTATACCCTCGACGCCGCAACCCTTTGAGCGTCGGCAAGCGCGGATCATCCCAGCCCGCCACCTGTTTCCCTTCGACAAGTTCGAGCAGCTTTCGTTTGCTCATGACCGCCTGGCTGATGTTGAGGCGGGCGAACTCGATCTGTTGCGGCCGATCGGGCGTGCCGGCCTGTGCCACGACCCAATCGTACAAGGGGCGATGGTCTTCGAACTCCAACGTGCACACCGAATGGGTCACGCCTTCAATCGCATCGGACAGCGGATGCGCGAAGTCATAGGATGGATAGATCGGCCAAGTCGCTCCGGTCCGATAATGGGCGGCGTGCCGGATCCGGTAAAGGACCGGATCGCGTAAATTGAGATTGGGCGACGCCATGTCGATTTTGGCTCTCAGGACATGCATCCCGTCCGGGAACTCACCGGCCCTCATCCGGCGAAAAAGGTCGAGATTCTCATCAACGGAACGGTCGCGAAACGGGCTATTCTTCCCCGGTACCGTCAAGGTGCCCCGGTATTGTCTCATCTCGTCGGCCGAAAGACGGGCGACGTAAGCCAATCCGTTCCTGATCAGGCG
>JBKPKC010000257.1:0-4419 GCA_046765595.1 Nitrospirota bacterium | reverse complement strand
GCTATACACTGAGCGACTCAGCAGAACGAGTGTTGTCCGGCACGCTGACCAGATTTTACCTCGATTGGACGAGTAGCCAGATGGATCGATCTTTCCAGCTGGGCGTGGATTATCGCGTGAGCCGGAAAGAAGGATCGTTTTTTACCTGGCAGTGTTCGTCGGTGCAGCAAGGGCCGAACCAGATGGGAAAGGATGGTCCGCTGATCCGGAAAGGCATCGCTGATTGCATGCAGCGGTTTTTGGAGGCTGCCCAACAGGCGCATGTGCTGTGATGGCGATAGGACCAAGCTATTGGACGTGACGGGATGTTCGTAGTGGACGTCAAAGAGGAGCAAGATATGCCGAGGTGTCGTCGATGGTCATCGGTGCTTGCGGCTCTCGTGTGTCTCGTCGTGAGTCAAGGGTGCCAAACGGCCGAGCGGCCGCAGCCGCCCCAATGGGTGCAGGTTCCAATTGCCGACGTGTCGGACGTTGCGGGAAAGTGGGATGGCCTCATGCGCCGCATCCCTCCCGATCGGAGGGATGACTGGGTCACCGTAGCCATAGCACCGGATGGACGGTATGAATTCAGCAGCCTTCGGACGATCGGCATCTTCACCGGACACGGCGACTTCTCGCTCAACGACGGGAAGTTGCAGTCGAAGTCGGAACGCGGAACGGTCGAGGCGGTCCTTTATCAGGCGGGCGACCAACGGATGCTGAAAGCCAAGGGCCGGGCAGCAGACGGCACGGAGTACACCGCCGAGGTCAAGCCGGCCAAGTAAAAGCGCTCGAGGTTCATTACAGGTTCGTGTCAATTGTGGGAGAAAAAATCATGATGCTTCGCGTTGCTCTTTTGACGCTCGCGGTGCTGACCGCCGCTGCATGCTCGATCAATCCGGTGAGCAATCTTCCGGAAGTCACCCTACTCACCGTCGAGCAGGAAAAAAAGATTGGTGAGGAAGAAGCCAAGAAGGTCGACCAGGAGATGGGCTTGCTCGCCGACGACGCGTTGACGGCGTATGTCGATACCGTTGGGCAGCGGCTTGCCAAGGAATCACCGCGCCAGGATGTCGCCTATCAATTTCATGTCGTGGACATGATCGAGCCGAATGCGTTCGCCCTTCCCGGCGGATACGTCTACGTCACCCGCGGCTTGCTGGCGTTGCTGAATACGGAAGATGAATTGGCCGGCGTCGTCGGCCACGAGATCGGCCACGTCGCCGCCCGCCACACGGTTCAACGGGTGTCCCGTCAGGGGCCTTTCGCGCTGATCACGAATCTCGTCTCAGGCGTCACGGGCTTTTTTGTTCCCATCGTCGGAGACATCGTCGGCGGCGTCGGCAATTTCGCGCAAAGCCTGGTGTTCTCTCCCTACAGCCGCTCCCAGGAGAGTCAGGCGGACGATGTGGGACAGGAGATGGCTGCCAAGGCCGGCTGGAATCCGCTCGGACTCGCCACGTTTCTGGATACCCTGGGACGCGAGGAAACCCTCTTGAGCGACGGTCCGCGCAAGCCGAGCTTTTTCGATTCCCACCCCGCGACGCCCGATCGTGTGAAACACACGACCAAGCATGCGAAGGACCTCAAACAGGCCTCGCGTGAGCCGATCTCGGCATCACGGGACGTGTTTTTGGCCAGACTCGACGGACTCGTCGTCGGCCAGCGCGCCGCGAACGGCATTGTTCAAGGACCGACGTACCGGCACCCTGACCTGAATTTTTTCATCCAGTTCCCGGCATCATGGACGGTGGACAACACGCCCGTTCAGTTGGCGGCCGCTCCGAAGGACGGAGGCAAAGCCGTCGTCCTTCGTGCCGTCGCCCAAGGCAATGATCCGCTGGATGGAGTGCGGGCATTGGAAAAAGCGAGTAAAGCACAGCTCATGTCGAAAACGCAGACCACCACCATCAACGGTCTTCCGGCGGCCAAGACACAAGTGGGCGACTCGAGGGTGACGGCCGATCTGACCTGGCTTGCCTACGGCGGCATGATCTATCAGATCGCAGGCATCGCAGAGACAAAGAATTTTGATGCGGTTCGTCTGGTGTTTCAAACCGTCGTGCAAAGCTTTCGCCCGCTGTCCTCCGAGGAACGGAACAGCATCCGCGAAAAACGTCTTCGTCTCGTGAAGGCACGCGCAGGGGAAACGGTCGAGGCCCTGACGGCCCGCTCCGGCTCTGCCTGGAAGGCCAACCAGGTGGTGGTCGCCAATGGGCTTCAGGGAACGGATACGCTTCAAGCAGGGCAGTTGATCAAAATTACCGTGGAAGAGCCGTATGCGGGAAAACAGGTGCGATAATGTGCCCTTCTGCAGCACAGGCCTCTGCCGCTCGGGAAAAATCCAGGCGCCGATTTTTTGAGTGGGTGATCACGGCGTCGGCGGGATTCATCGGAATCGGGCTCGCCATTCCATTGGTCGGATATCTCATCTCTCCTGCGCTCAAACGCCGGGCACAACCGTGGGTGAACGTCGCGGGTGTGGATGAGCTTTCCCCAGGCGTTCCCAAGCAGTTGGAGTATATGGCGACGGTTCAAGACGGCTATCACGAAACGAAAACGCAAAAGGCTGTCTGGGCGGTGAAACAAGCCGGTGGGGAAGTGACGGTGTTTTCTCCCATCTGCCCTCATTTGGGCTGCGGGTATCACTGGGAAGGCAGCGAACAAAAGTTTAAGTGTCCCTGCCATGGCAGCGTCTATGATGTCTCTGGACGCGTGCTCGCAGGTCCTGCACCACGCCCGCTGGATGCCTTGCCTTCGAAAATCGAGAACGGTCGTCTCTTTGTCGTCTTCAAGGAGTTCAAGTCAGGAGTCGCGAAGCAGATCGAACTGTAGACGGGCGAGGGTATCCATTTTTGCAGGAAGAGGGGTCCATGCACGCAATCCGCAGAACCGCGCTTCGCAAGGCCATCAGCGCATGCATGTCATCCGGCAGACGTCCCTTGCGGGCCGTTTGCATTGCGCTCGCTATAACGGCCGGCATCCTTATGACGATCGATGCCGGCGCTCAGGTTTCAAAGGCGAAAGCCAAAAGCGGAGCGTCGCAATCGAAATCGACGGCTCCAAGCGGTGCTGCTATCTCAGCAATCCTCACGGATGCTCCAATGGTCCCCCCGCCGATCACGCGCCGTCAGCCAGCCAAGGTAGTGGTCGACCTGGAGGTGAGTGAAGTCAACCTGCCGATGGCAGATGGCGTGGAATACACCTTTTGGACCTTCGGCGGAAAAGTTCCAGGTAAATTTATCCGGGTGCGGCAAGGCGATACGGTCGAGTTCCATCTCATGAATCATCCCGAGAGCCGGTTTCTTCACAACATCGACCTTCATGCGGTGACCGGCCCCGGCGGGGGAGCGGCCAGCAGCAACACGGCGCCAGGCCGCCGCACGCAGTTCACGTTCAAGACGCTCAATCCCGGCCTCTATGTCTACCATTGCGCGACGGCCCCCGTCGGCGAGCATGTCGCCAATGGCATGTACGGACTGATTCTAGTCGAGCCGCCGGGAGGATTCGCGCCGGTCGAACGTGAGTACTATGTGATGCAGAGCGATTTCTATACAAAGGGAGCGCATCACGAGAGAGGCCATCAGCCTTTCGACCTGGAAAAAGCCGTCGACGAACATCCCACCTACGTCGTGTTCAACGGAGCCGAAGGGTCGTTGTTGGGAGAGAAAGCGCTGAGAGCCAAAGTCGGAGATCGTCTCCGTCTCTTCGTGGGGAACGGCGGCCCCAATCTCGTGTCGAGCTTTCATGTCATCGGGGAGATTTTCGACCGGGTCTATGGCGAAGCCGGGACGCGCTACTCCGAACACATTCAAACCACGCTGGTGCCGGCGGGCGGTGCCGCCATCGTCGAGTTCAAGGTTGACGTGCCCGGTTCATACAAGCTCGTTGACCATTCGATTTTGCGCGCGTTCAATAAAGGTGCGCTGGGCGAGCTAAAGGTCGAAGGTTCCGAGGCGAAGGCCATTTATTCAGGGAAGCAGACCGAATCAGAGTATCAGGCGAAACAATCGTCTGCCGCTCAGCCTCAGAGTCCCGCCCAGCCGACATCCGCAACGGGAGGCCGACTCTTATACCAAACCTATTGCATGGGGTGTCATCAAGCGGAAGGCCAGGGTATCCCCGGAACGTTTCCGCCCCTCGCCAAGTCGGATTTTCTGATGGCCGACACGGGACGCGCGATCGAAACCGTGCTCAACGGGATGACGGGAGCGCTCGAGGTGAATGGACAACAGTATCATGGCACCATGCCGCCGATGGGGCACTTGAAGGATGAAGAGATCGCTGACCTCCTCAGCTATGTCCGAAGTTCGTGGGGGAATGGAGGTCCGCCGGTGACGGCGGCCGAAGTGGCGAGTGTCCGTGCCAAGACGTCCCACTAACGAGGAGAGGCTCATGCCAAAGACACTCTCCGCAACGGTGCTAGGCGCGACTGTGCTG
>JBKPKC010000256.1:0-5731 GCA_046765595.1 Nitrospirota bacterium | reverse complement strand
GTGTACGAGTGCCCCGACTGCGGCATAGATCTCGAACCGGAAGACTTTTGGATCGCGCGACAGAAGGGATCGGTGTAGACATGGGTGGGAGCACGGGCCGGAAGACTGTGGCCGTTATGCGAGGGCTGATGATGCTTTGCGACAGCTGCTATGACCAGGTCATGGCGGAGAAGCTGACCGACCACAAGAACTTTGTGCAGAACTATGAGGCGCTTTTCGATACGATTTGTCCCGGATGTACCGATATCAACCGGCCATTGGTCGACGATATGTTGGGAAGCTCAGAGTGAGGAGGGGCGCTCTTTTCCACTCGCTGCGGTTTTGTACGCGGAGAGGCGCGTTTCGGCGCCGGGTGGTGAGCACAAACCTTGTTGAAGATCCTCTAATTGGTTCCGTGAATCCTCATTTGCATTCTTTCCCGTTGAAATACATGCAGGCCGATTCCCCAGACTTGACCTTCCAGGTCTTGATCAGCGGCATTTGACCATTGCCCCTCATTTCGACGACAAAATCCACGAGGCCGGAAATGGGAAGCTTGTCCATGTGCGGCTGCCCGGCGTCGGGCACTTCGATATAGAACACCGAACCGAGCGTTGAAATCAGGACACGTTTGTTGTCTTTGTCGACTTGAATGACGGGACTATAAAAACTCTTGTCCTCGGCATGCGCGGGGACGGCAAGAACAAGCAGGCCCAGGACCGGAAGCATCGTACGCAAAGACGGCATAACGATTACTCCTTCCTAAAAAAGGTCAAAGATGGCGCCATTATACGCACCGGCCAGAAAAGAAGGAAACTGCTATTTATCAGCGGGGTTGCAGTTCTAGATTGTGCGCATGAGGGCGGAAGACACCGAGCCGTTCTTGATCCAGTAGGCGCGTACGTCGGGCCGGGCCTTGTCCATGAGCGAAATAAGCATGTAGATCGGAAGCGAAAGGTTGAGGCGGCTCCAATTCTCTTCCCACTCGTTGGCGATTTTGATGTCGGTGACCGAGGGGCGGGCCGGGTCGTGTGGATGGGAATGGTAGACAACTTGTAGCGTCAATCCCTGCTTCCGCATATCTTTCACCGCCTGAAACATTTCCTGCGCATCCATGATGAAAGCGATTTCCGCCCGCTCCTCCGGCGAAAGACGCGAAAGGTGTGCAACCTTGGCATCGTCGAAGGAGGCAGCCTGTGCTGCGCCGTCGAGATTCACGACATTTTTGATCCGGTAGACACGGGTGACGGTGTTGTTCATGCCGGCGAGGAACCCGCAGCATTCGTACGGATCGAGTTCACGTGCGTGCGCAATGAGGTCGTCGAGAAGGTGTTGAGGGATGCTGAGGTCCGACACGTTAGATGGAGCAGCTGACGGTGTAATCGGTCGAAAGATCCTTGATCTTCGGATGGGCTCCGCAGAGCGGGCAGGCGGGATCTTTGGGCCGGCCGACCTTCCGGAATTTCATCTCGAGCGCATCGTAGATGAGCAGCTTGTCCGCGAGCGTCTCGCCGATGCCGAGGATTTCCTTGATCGCTTCCGAAGCCTGAAGAATTCCCATCGTGCCGGCGAGCACGCCCAGCACGCCGGCTTCCTGGCAATTGGGGACCAGCCCGGCCGGGGGCGGCTCGGGATACAGGCATCGGTAGCAGGGAAACCCTTCGTGGGGCTTGATCGTCGTCAATTGGCCCTCGAAGCGGAACATGCTCGCCGAGACGAGCGTTTTCTTCGCGAAGAAACAGGCGTCATTGACGAGAAAGCGCGTCATGAAGTTATCGGAGCCGTCGAGAATGACGTCGTAGGAGCCGACCAAAGAGAGAATATTCTCGGCGTCCACGAGCTGGTGATGGGCAGTGACCGTAATCTCGGGATTGATGGCCGTCAACGTCCGCTTCCCAGACTCCACCTTCGGCTGGCCGACCGTCGCCGTCGTATGGAGAATCTGCCGCTGTAGATTCGACAGGTCGACGACATCCCCATCCACCAGTCCGATGGTACCGATGCCGGCGGCGGCCAGATAGAGACCAGCGGGCGATCCCAAGCCGCCGGCCCCGATGAGCAGCACTTTGGCCTTGCTCAGTTTGAGCTGGCCCTTCCCGCCGACGTCCTGCAGGATGATGTGGCGGCTGTAGCGCTCGATCTGTTGCTCGGTCAGTTCCATGCGCTATTCCACCACGTTCAATTCGATCGGATCGACGACGCAGCCTTTGTGGCGCAGCCCCTGAATGGCCCGCTCGATCTCCGCCGTCTCGCCGGAGAGCTCGACATCCACCCACCCGGTGGTTTCGCGGACGTCGGCCCGGCGCACATTGGTGACGACGTTGTATTCCCTTCCGATTTGATAAATGATCGGTTCCTTCACCTTGTCTTCCGGAAACCTGACATGAAAGCGGAGGTGTGCTTGGTGCGTCATTATCGCCCTCCTGCAATAGCCGGGACAATCGATACCTCATCGCCGGCTTTGAGCGAAGTGTCCTTTCCCTTCAAGAATCGAATGTCTTCTTCGTTGACATATATGTTGACGAATCGCCGCAACTCGCCGCTGTCGTCGCAAAGACGCGCCTTGATCCCCGGATGGGCGGCGTTCAAGGTATCGATCAGGTCGACGATCGAGGCGGCCGCGATTTCCACCTCGCCTTGGCCCTTGGTCAGCGGTCTGAGCGGAGTAGGGATGCGAACTTTGATCATGCGTCACCGCCGCCGTTCTTGCCCATTTTGAACGTTTTTTCGAAAGCCACCAGGCTGGGCTGAATCCTGACCGGCCGTCCCACCGCGTCGACCACGGCTTCCTGGGTCTTCAAGCCATTTCCCGTGACGTAGGCGACCGTGACGTCGCCTTTCTTGATCGTGCCGTTCTTGACCAGTTTTTGCAGGACGCCGATCGTCACGCCGCCGGCCGTCTCGGCAAAGATGCCTTCGGTCTGCGCGAGCAGCTTGATCGCTTCCACGACCTCGTCGTCGGTCACCATGTCCATGGAACCCTGGCTCTCTGCGGTCGCTTTCAGCGCGTAGTATCCATCGGCCGGATTGCCGATTGCGAGTGATTTGGCGATCGTCTTCGGTTTCACGGGCTTGAAGAAGTCGCGCCCCGCCTTGAAGGCGGTCGAGATCGGCGAGCAGCCTTCCGCCTGTGCCCCGTTGATCTTCGTGCGGACGTCGTTGATCAAGCCCACGGCCTTCATCTCATGAAGCCCCTTCCAAATCTTCGTGAGCAGCGATCCGGAGGCCATGGGGATCACGACTTGATCCGGCGTGCGCCAGCCAAGCTGCTCGACGGTTTCAAAGGCCAGCGTCTTGGATCCTTCGGCATAGTAGGGGCGCACATTGATATTGACGAAGGCCCACCCGTGCTCCGCCGCGATTTCGCTGCAGAGGCGGTTCACGTCGTCGTAATTGCCTTCCACTTCGACGACGTTCGGTTTGTAAATCAAATTGCCCAGGACCTTGGCGGCCTCCAAATCACCGGGAATGAACACATAACAGCGCATCCCGGCCGCGGCGGCATGCGCGGCGACCGAATTGGCGAGGTTGCCGGTGGAGGCGCACGCGACGGTCTCAAAGCCGAGTTCACGGGCGCGGGTCAGCGCGACGGCGACGACGCGGTCCTTGAACGACAGGGTCGGATGGTTGACCGTGTCGTTCTTGATGTACAGCTCGTCGATGCCCAGATAGGCGCCCAGGTTCTTTGCCCTGACCAACGGCGTCAGACCGGCGTGCGGACCGAGGTAGTTCGTGCCTTCCACGGGGAGCAGATCGGCGTAGCGCCACATGCTCGCCGGACCTTCCTCGATCTTCCGGCGTGAGATCGTCTGCTTCACTTCGGCATAGTTGTATTTGACCTCGAGCGGGCCGAAGCACATCTCACAGACGTGAATGGCCTTCGTCGGATATTCTTTCCCGCATTCCCTGCACACGAGCGCTTTCATCTTTGGCATTGTCGCACCACCCTGATTATGAAACGGAGAGCGTCAGTTCTGCATCCTGTCTATGGCCGCACGGCACAGCCGGCATAGGGGTCGCCGTCGTCGAAGAGTTCGGTAATCGTGGGATGTTCTCCGCACAGCGCGCATTGAGGATTGCGTTTGACCTTGATTTCCCTGAACTGCGTCTTACGGGCGTCGAAATCCAGAAGGCGGTCGGTCAGCGGCCGGCCGATACCCAGGACGAGCTTGAGCGCCTCCGTGGCCTGAATCGTTCCGATGATACCCGCAAGTACCCCGATGACTCCAGCTTCCTGGCAGGACGCCACGAGACCAGGAGGAGGCGGGGTCTTGAACACGCAACGATAGCAGGCGGATTGCCTTGGAATGATGGTCGTCACGCGGCCGTCGAAACGCAGGATGCCGCCGTGGACCAGGGGCTTGTTCGCGAAGAAACAGGCATCGTTGATCAGAAACTTGGCGGTGAAGTTGTCGACGCCGTCGATGACGACGTCGTACTCGGAAAACAGCTTGAGGGCATTCCCGGCCGTGAGCCGCTCTTCGTACATCGACACCGACACGTCTGGATTCAGCGCCTGAATTTTGTCTTTCCCTGACAAGACCTTGGGCCGGCCCACATCGGGCGTGTGATGGAGAATCTGGCGTTGGAGATTCGTGATGTCCACGACGTCGCTGTCGATCAAGCCGATGCGCCCGACGCCGGCGGCGGCCAGATACAACGCGGCAGGCGATCCCAGGCCGCCGGCGCCGACGAGAAGAATGTTCGCTTTGGCGATCTTCTTCTGTCCCTTGCCGCCGACTTCGGGCAACAGAATATGCCGGCTATAGCGATTGATTTGCTCTTCGGTGAATTCCATGTGTCCAGGATACTGAAAATGGCGTCTAGCTTCGTTCTCGGCGCGAAGAAACCCCTCAACGCACAAGCAAAAGTACGCCTCAAGTTTCTTCTCACCTGCGGCCTTGCCCGGGCTAAAGCGCGTCTCGGCGCGCTGGGGCAGAGCGGGTGAGAACAGCAACCATTTTGAGCATCCTCCCTTCCTAGTGCACTCGCATTAGATATTGAAGTATTTCTCGATGCTGATATAGCGCTCACCTGTGTCGCAGAGGATCGTCACGACATTCTTGCCGGGTCCGAGTTCCTCGGCCACCTGTTGAGCGGCAAAGACGTTCGCTCCCGCGGAGATGCCCACCAGCAACCCTTCCAGTTTCGAGAGCTGTTTGGCCGTCTGATAGGCTTCGTCGTCGGTGACCTTGATGACGCGGTCCAGAATTTTGCGATTCAAGACCTGTGGAATAAAGCCGGCCCCGATGCCTTGAATCTTGTGGGGACCTGGATCGCCGCCCGAGAGCACCGGAGAGCCTGCAGGCTCCACGGCGATCACCTTGACGTTGGGATTGCGCTCCTTGAAGACTTCGCCGCACCCGGTGATCGTGCCGCCGGTGCCGACCGCTGCGACGAATGCATCGATCTTGCCGTCCAGCGCTTCCCAAATTTCCGGGGCGGTCGTTTTCTTATGCATCGCGGGGTTGGCCGGATTGGAAAACTGATCGGGCATGAAGTAGTTCGGATTTTGCGCCAACAGGCTTTCCGCTTCGCGAATCGATCCCTTCATCCCTTCCCAGGCCGGGGTGAGCACCAGCTGAGCGCCGTAGGACGAGAGAAGGCTTGCGCGTTCCATGCTCATGCTTTCCGGCATCACGAGGATCAGCTTGTAGCCTCTCACAGCCGCGATCAAGGCCAGGCCGATTCCGGTGTTGCCGCTGGTGGGTTCGACGATCGTTCCACCCGGCTTGAGCTTGCCTTGGTGCTC
>JBKPKC010000255.1:0-3808 GCA_046765595.1 Nitrospirota bacterium | reverse complement strand
GGGATAGTTCGCGCAAGCGAGCGTAAAGCCTTCTTCTTCGACGAGCGATGCCGTCTGCTCCGTGTAGTCCGCCCTCGTTCCGTACGGATAGGCAAAGCTGCTCACAGGCTTACCAATGACGGCTTCCAGGGTGTGCTTGCTCGCACTGATCTCACGGCGTTGAGTGGGAAGCGGAAGACCGGCCAGCACCGGATGGGACACCGTATGAGCGCCGATGTCCACCCACCGTCCGGAGGCCAGGGACAGGAGATCATCATGCGTCAGCATTCGAGCGCGCGATCCTCCGTCCCTGCCGGCGCCGGCCGAGGCGCGAAGGGTGAACAACGCGCGTTCACGGGCCTCTTCCGTCATCGGCTTCAGCAGCCGGCAGATTGCCCGGTACAGACGGTGGCGTTCAGTCGGGTCGTCCCGCCGTAGCACATTCCACGTTCTATGGGACGAGAAATCCTTGTGCGTGTACGAGGCAACGCCGCCAAGATCCCACTCGAGCCGCTGTCCGTCCAGATCCAAGGCGAGAATCGTCGGCAACGAGGAGGGGTGCAGCAAGAGCCGCTCGAGTTGGTCCCACCACATCTCCGACCCGCTTTCGAGCGCCGCGGTCGAGACAAACACCGTTGCCGGGACGTTGTGGGATTCTAAAATCGGCTTGGCCGCCGACAGATTGTCCGCGTATCCATCGTCGAACGTCACCGCGACCATCCGTGACCCGGCGCACCCCTTCGTCCTCCGGACCGCCAGCTCATGGAGGCCGACCACGTCAAAGTGGCGGTTCAAGTAGGCCAGGTGTGCGGCGAACCGGTCGGGGCTCACGGACAGCAGCTGTGGATCCGTTTCAGGAGCGGCGACCCTATGATAGAGCAGAATCAGTCCAACGGGACGCGGCTGCGGAAGAAACCTCTTCAGCGTGGCTCGCATTCTGGCAAGGCCGGGCACATGCATGCGTCATGACCCCGTCGTGGGCATTCGTCTTGATGTCGTCCTACGAGGATTGCCGGCGCGCTGGGCAGGATCACACAGCAGAAGAACGTTTGCGGAAGACGGCAATCGCGTCTCGAGGAATAAAGCCAACATCCGATGAAAGCACTTCAAGGTCAAGCGCTTTCAGAAAATGCTCCATCAGCGGCGGGCACATGACACCGAAGGCGCAAAACGACTCACGTTGCTTCACGTTGCCCTCAAGGTCGTTCTCGAACTGCCGCCATCCGATCGGCGACATGACCGAGGCGTAATGGATGATCCCGACCCCGCCGGGCTTCAGGAGTGGAGCGATCTGACGCACGTACCAATACACGAGTCTCGGCTCGAAATGGACAAACACATCGAATGAGGCGACGAAATCCAGACTGTCTCGCGCGAGCGGAGGCAACGTCATGCCGTCCGTCGCATAGGTCCGTAACGAGCGATGATTCTTAAACCGCTCGGTCAGGCGCCTGAGCATCCCTTCGGAAGGATCGGCCGCATGCAACAGGTCCGTCTTTGGCAGCAGCAGTGCGGTCAGCCTCCCGCCGCCCGGCCCGATCTCGAGCGCTTCTTTGCTGTGAGCCGGCAAATACCGGTCGAGCACCTGTTCGTTCAGGCTTCGACAGAAGTTCTTGATGGTCGCCTCATCCAAGCCATAGGTGGTGCCGCCCCCGCTCGTATCCTCTGCCGTCCATTCGTCCCCCAGATGGTCCACTGTGTTCCCCGGGAGCACCGCAAAGCGGTCGGCCTTCCAGCGCCTCGCGTACTCGTCCCAGCCGCGGGCGATCATCGACGGCTCCCCTCCGGTCTGCGGGGCCGGTACCTGCCACCACTGCAGCGGATTGAGCACGCGATGCCAGATCGTCACGATCGTTCTCCCTTGCCGAAGGGCGGCTTGATGGCACGCACCGTGATCACCACCTGGAAATCGTCGTCCTGCATCTCCAAGTCTTCGGGCCGCAGTTCATCCACCGTCAGGCCGTGGAGATAGGCGACGGCCAACAAGGCGTTGCCCCGCGCGGTGACGGTGACCTGCTCCTTCGGCCAACATTCCTCGAATAACCGTCTGGCCGAGGCCGTGGTAAACCTCCAGTAATCTCCCCAACGATCCATGTCGTAGCGGCTGATCTGACTGATGCCCGTGAACGAAGCCAGGACCACGCCGCCGGGGCGCAGGATCCGATGCAGTGTCCGGATCGCCGCATGGACGTCATAGATGAACTGCAGCGTTTGCGTGCAAATGATGCAATCGAATGTGTCGGAGGCAAGGGCATCGGCCGACGTCAGATCCGCGACGATCGTGGCACCGGCACCGCCCGGCGAGACATGCAGCACGTCGCTCCTCTCCACCTGAGCCCCTCCGAACCGTGTTGTGTAGCGGTCATCCCCGATTTCGAGGACCCGGCCGCGGATCTCCGACCGGTGTGCGTTCAGAAACCGCTCGATGAAGACAATATCGATACAACGTTCTCGTCCACCGCGGTCGAGACCGAAGACCCGACTGATCGGCGTCGTCCGTCGAAGACTTCCGAACCCGACTCGGCCGACCGGCGGCCAGATCGACAAGCGGCGCCAGTGCGTCACGCAGCCTTGCAGCATGGCGTGCAGTCGCCCGAGCATTCGTGCCGTTCCCGAAGGACGGCGGATGGCGCCGTGACTGGTCATCGTGCTCATGAGCCGGGCCGATATCGTGGAGTCCATTGTCCTGGCTTCTGAATGCGCGCGCAGATCAGGAGCGGAAAATCAGGATCGATGGTGTCCAATTCCTGCTGGGTTAATTCTTCGGACGGGATGCCCGCCATATATGCCGCCAGCGCAAAGTAGTTGCCGTAGGTCTTCAGCTCCCGGTGACCTGCCTCGATGCCCAGTTCGCCGCAGACCGTTTCCACAAGGTACGGCGTGAACCACCAGCACACATGCGCGCTCTGTCCGCTGTCCAGCGGAATGCCGTTGACCGGATAACCGCTCCGGCAAGGAAAATTGATCAGCAGCACGCCACCCGGCTTCAGCATGCGGATGCTGTGATAGAGTGCGGCCCGGAAGTCGTACAGAATGTGCATCGTGAATTGATTCACGAAACAGTCGAATTGATCGGACGGCACATGGTCCGCCTTGGTCAGATCGGCCACGATCGTGACGCTGGGATCCGAGGAGGAGACATCGATGGCTTCGGCTGAGGTCAAACGGTCCGCCCCAAAGTGCCTGATCGTGCCGGTGACGCCGATCTCGAGCGCCCGGCCCCGGACGTCCATTCGCCGTTCGTCGAGGAAGCGGTTCCAGTAATACCGCACGACCTGCATCCCCACTGCGCGGCCGGGATACAGGGCCGACGTCCTGCGCAGGATGACGCAGCGCAGATTTCTCGCAAGGGGCAGCTTCAACCAGCCGTACTTCCAGACCGACACGCGCTGTTTGAGGCGATCGGCCAAGGCGGCCGCTTCATGCCATCCATGAACCATCAGCGGGCCTCTCCGTCCGACAGGCCAGAGGCGACGCGTTTGGCGTACACCAGCAAGAAGTAGCGGCTGTCCGGCGCGATGCGGAACGGCGGCTGGACGCTGTTGTTGGTTTCGGAATCAAAATCGTTGATCAAGTACTCGAAACCCTGCCGGTCCAACAGATCGAGGATCTTGTGCAACGTCCGCGGCAACCCCGGAAGATGGTGATATTCGATGACCATTTCATTGACGAACCGCAGACGTTCGCCGCTGTCGGCCAGCGCTTCCCATTCCGCCCCCTCGATGTTGATTTTCAGAAATTCGACCGGGGCGGTGAGATAGCTCGATAGCCGCACACAGGGCACGCGGTGCGTGGTCCAGCCCTCTTCCAACGGCGCCGTCTCCGAGGC
>JBKPKC010000254.1:0-5532 GCA_046765595.1 Nitrospirota bacterium | reverse complement strand
GGTCACGATTGCCTTCATTCGGTCACTGAAATCTCGAATGTGCCGCTCATGATCGATGGCAGTTGAAGCGTCCATCAGGTTGTCCATGATTGGATTAGCAATGCGGAAAATGTCGTCTTCAGACAGGGTTTCCAGCGTCATGGTCACTCCTCTCAGTGATAACGAGAAAAAATGCTATCAACCGCTCCACGTTGGGACATAGTGAGCTCCTGCCTTCGGAGATTCTACGTTTTCACGGGGGCGGGGTCTATCGCGGTGTGAAGTGCGATGAGTTGTGAGGGACGGGGAGGGAGCGGAGCCGGCCTGCTACGCGCCGCCAAATGGTCCTGACACGTTTTTCTCCTGCAAGGGATGCGTGTGGAGTGATTGCGTATCACATGATCTTTCCGTAGGATCGCGGGCAGAAGGTATTGACGCATGCCCACGGAGAAATCACCTGGCCAAGGAACCCTGATCGTTGCTGCCTTGATCGTGCTGGGGATCGTATTTGCCGGGCATTGGATCGTCAGCTCCGTTCGGACCACTAATCCGTGGGCGATCATTCCCTGGTATGGCGTTGTCGTAGTGTTTATCATCGTGGTCGGTATTCTGCGTCGCGGAAGCGGCTAGGGCAAAGGTCGTGACATTCAGATGTTTCCCTTTGGCGCGACGAGCACAATCTTTCCGATCACGCCTCCTTTCCCAAGCAGCTCGTGCGCCTGTCGGGCCTCCGTAAGAGGAAATCGCTTCGCGATGAGGGGTTTGATCTCTTGCTGTTTGAGAAAGCCGAACAGGGCGATCAAATCTTGTCGAAACCACATTGGCCGCATCCGTTTGAGCCACTGGATGCTGTAGGGGATCACCCGTTTTCGGCCGGGAAGAAGCCAGCCGCCTGCAATGTACAGCCCGAAGATGGCAATGGGACGAAAGCGATGCCGGCCCCCTGACCGTCCTAAAGCTAATCGTCCTTCTCGGAGCGAGGACGTAAGGCCATAGGCCACGACTCTTCCGCCAGGACGGAGAGCCGCGCGGGAACGCCATATGTGTGTACCCCCGATGCCATCAAAGACGACGTCCACGCCCTGCTCCGTGAGACGGGAAATTTCTTCCACGAAGTCCTGATGCTGGTAATCAATTGGGATGCCGCCCTGCTCGGATACGGCCGCCGCCCCCTGCGATGAACAGGTACCGTACATCTGCAGCCGAGCAAGATGGCCGAGCTGCAAGAGTGCCGAGCCTACCCCACCTGCTGCGCCGTGAACCAACACACGCTGACCTGCGTGAACCTTAGCCGAACGATGCAGCATCTGGTACGCCGTCACGTAGTTCAGCACAAGGCTGACAGCCTCGGCGGCATCCAATCCCGATGGTACAGGAACGAGTTCGTGTTGTGGAAGGCAGACAAATTCGGCGTACGCGCCGCTGATCGGCAAAGCGGCCACCATCTGGCCTGGTTCAACTCCGTAAACACTGTCACCGAGCCGTTCGACTACGCCGACCAGATCCCAACCTGGCGTAAAAGGGACGGTGGGAGTCTCGGGGTGAATGGCCTCCCGCATCATGAGATCGGGTAAGGAAACACCAGCGGCCAGCACTTTTACCCGCACTTCACCACGTTTCGGCTCCGGGCACGCTTCCTCAATCAGCCGAAGTTCCTCCGGCCCCCCGTAGCGACTGACGATGATGCGCTGGTGCGTCACGGACCGGTTCCTTCCGCGCCGGCCTCGGTGTCGCGTAGGTGTTAGTGTACTTCTTCGAATCGGGCAGGTCTATGTCCCCTTTTTCTTTCCCAGTTTCATCGAGTAGACTTCAGTACTAATCATAGTGCAATCGTTCACGGAGCTGATGTCCGGCTGCGATCGCATCGTTGAATCCGTCGTCGGGCGGCACATCACAGGGAGAAGGATATGAAGCCAGCAAAGAACAGGATCTGCCTTTGGTACGATGGCGACGCCGAGGAGGCGGCACGGTTTTATGCCAAGACGTTTCCCGATTCATCCGTTGGCGCGGTGTACACGGCACCGGGAGACTTTCCGTCCGGCAAGAAAGGCGATGTGTTGACAGTCGAGTTTATCGTATTGGGAATTCCCTGCCTTGGGCTCAACGGTGGACCGGCCTTCAAGCCCAATGAAGCGTTTTCGTTTCAAGTCGCAACCGCCGACCAGGAAGAAACCGATCGTTACTGGAACGCGATCGTCGGCAACGGCGGCGAAGAGAGCGCGTGCGGCTGGTGCAAGGACAAATGGGGCTTGTCCTGGCAGATCACCCCGTTGGCGCTGACGGAAGCGATAACCGATCCGAATCCCGCCGCTGCCAAACGTGCCTTCGATGCGATGATGGAGATGACGAAAATCGACATCGCCGCAATCGAAGCGGCACGCCGCGGTTAGTGTCGGCTTATTGGAGCGCTACATCCCCATGAAGCTGGCAGATCCTTGTCAGAGTCTCCGGACCTGCATTCAAATAGATCGCAGGTAGCGAGTATGCGCACAACACAGAACAGTCGTAGTTTAGTGCTAAGCGGTTCCCCAGTTCTTCGAGCCGCAAGGCGGCGGCGGCTTTGCCGTCGCCGCAAAGCACATCCACCGCTTCACCAAAGACGCGACACCCGCCGGTTTGACCAGCTTGACCGAAGATCGTTTCCATCCCGTGCAGAAACTGCGATTCATTCGGCCAGTCCTCAACCATCAGGCGTGTCAAGAAGTCTCTGACATCGAAGAACCTTAGCTTCTCATTCCGCAATTGATCACCCGTTAAAGTTGCATGGAGTTTCTCGCGATGTTGTGCGGTCACGATTACGAGGACCGTCTCATTGCGATCGAGACCAACTTTGATGAAGCTGGTGACTGTGTCGATCAGAAATGGCTCGTCTCGATAAAATTGGACCGTGTGGTCAGTGGCGCACATATGACCTCCTCGCCTCAACCTATGCCGTTCTCAAGGCATCTCAAGGCACACGATGAGTGCCAAGTTTCGACGGATCGAAACTCGAAGGAGGTATCAAATCTTCAGGACCGTTGTGAGGATCGAGGGGTGAGTTGAAATATCGGCACGTCGTGGAGGAGGTGTCGGCACAGAAGCAAATAGGACGGCCTCTGGCACTTGAACTGGCACCACGTGATCAAGGTTGAACGCGTGATCGTGATGGTTCGCAGAAGACTGTGCATGCGGTCCGAGTTCGAGAAAGGCATCACAGGTTTGCCGAACGGTTTGTTGAACCGGCTCGTCGGTGTGCGAGGAACAATCCATTTGGACTGATGAGGAAGGAAGCGGCAAAACACAGGCGTAAGCATTAAAGGTCAACAGAAGGAGGAGCACGACCAGGAGACCACAAAGGCGAGCCATAAAGTAAAGTGGATGCTACGCTTTGGCCTCACGTCCGTCAATCAGTGTGTTAGGTCCCGCTTTGTTCTCCTGTTTTACCAGCCGTAGAGACCGTAAGGGCTCGGCCAAGAGGCCGGCGAGTTACGCTCGAGGCCTACCGGCGCATCGGAATCAAGCCAATCCTGCATGCCGTACAGCCCTCCCTGTGTCCGACGGTTCCGCAAGCAACCGACTGCCCCGGCATCGTCGAACCAGTCAGATGGCAACGGGCGTAAGCCGTACAGCGTCGCATATTTGATGGCATGGCCGCGTTTCGATGGGCGCGATCGTCAGCTCGGGGAGGCTCAGAGGGTTCTATCTCTAGTCGATCGGCGAAAGAGCAGGTTATACGACGCTTTGGCGGGAGGGGAGCCTGCCGTGCGCGGTCCAGCGAGGCATTCCATGTGCGCGGGGTCTATCGCGGTGTGAAGGATCCCGCTCAATTCCCGTGTTGCGCGGGATGCATCCAAAGGGCTCATTGACGACTAGCTGAGTACTCCGAGATAGTGCGTGCAATAGAGGATTCTTCTAAGTCCGTCTTTCCGTACTACTTTTTTTCGTCTCAGGGCATAATGAGCCCGCTTTCGAGTGATGATATCTGTTCATTCACTCGATGAACAGAACGCAACCGCTTGAACCACAAGAGGGCAACATGGGCATGCTGGTAACAGCGGGCATTCTGATTGGTTTCGCCTGTGGGATAGGATACTGGCTGTCAGGAACGTCACCGCAGAAGACCGCGGCCCAGCTCGGCCGCAACGGGTTCGCCGCGGCGGAGGATTCGGACATCTCGCGGCTTGGGCCAAGCGATTAAACGCAAATACTCACCTACGGGCGCCATTGTTCGTCCACGTCGTCGAGAAACAGAGCTAAATTCTCACCACGATATCCATCGACAGCATCCCATCTCCCGAGCATTACGCTCAATGTGGGCTTAAGCCGATCATCCCATTCGCGCTCCCACTTCTGCAGCACAAGCTCTTGGAGCGTCAGATCGGAGTCTTCGATCCGCCCATCCTCTAAAGTCAGCCTCGGGCTGTTCCCTTCGTGTCTAGCGGTTTCCCTGATAGCCAGTCACTGATCTCAGGCGTAGTCTCCAAGACAGCCCTCGCAAGGGATATCACAGGCACCTCGTACCGTAATACTTCAAGTACTAGAGGAGGAAACCAATGAACACAGTTGTTGGTCTATTTGAAAATCGTGCGAAGGCACGACGGGCGAAGGGCGCACTCATTCGCGCTCATATCGCCAGTCCGAACATTGTTCTGTATGATCGTTCGGCTGCCGACTCATCAAGGAAATCAGAACACAGCCTTTGGGAGCATCATAAGAATGCGTTGGGGTTCGCAGAGGACCGCAGCTTCTATGAAGAAGGCATGCGCCGCGGGGGAACCGTGATCAGCGTTCGCATTACTGACGAGCAAATGAATCAAGCTGCTGAGATCCTGTCAGGACAGGGGGCTATTGAGCAGGCCGTACCAGTGGCCGAGGAAAAACTTCAAGGCGGTCAGCGAGAAGTCGGGAGGGGAGCAGTTCGTGTGTATAAGCGAGCGGCCTGACTGGACTCTTCGACACGACAATTGAGTTGAAAAGAGAGGTTGAGAGCCGGTCTTACCTAGGCGGGGTCGATCGCGGTGTGAGTTGTGATGAGCGGTGGAGGGCGGGAGATGAGGAATGTCCCCGCCCCGCCACGCGCACTTCGAAACTCTTCAAGCACTTAGATAAAGTAGCCTGTCCCCTTTTTCTCCCCCTTTTCTCCCCCTTTATCCAAATCGATGTCTCCCGCTTCGTTTTGTCCGGTGTATCTATTTCCATTCGGAGATAACGCGGCTTCTTTAGAGAGGCGTGGGGTGACGCTGCGTGTCTAATCGGCCTTCACCATTTAAGTCCTTGATATCGTTACCGCTCTCAATTTCTTGTTCATTGAAAACTTTGATCTATCCATTGGTCCAGCAGTTGCTTCTATGTCATCAACGTGGGGCAAGGGATAGAAGACATGAAAAACCTACTCGATTATCTGCTCGTCCTGACGGTTCGATTGGGTGCAGGGTCTTCGTTTGTGATGTTGAAGAACCTTTGGCCCTAGGAACATGACCGATTCGCTTTACCGTCCCTGAAGGAAGTTCCGATGAAACAGGCCGGATGCGGTCGGCGGTGCCTTTAAGAGCATCGTGGGCGGGTCTATCGCGG
>JBKPKC010000253.1:0-4030 GCA_046765595.1 Nitrospirota bacterium | reverse complement strand
GTTCGAGGAACATCAGGCGGGTAAAACCGCAAAGGCCGCCTGAGGTAAAGATGGGACTTAAAGGAACGTCCCGTGAATGCTCAATTCTTTGCGGGTGGCGCTGATCTGAGGACTTTCTCACCCGCCCAGCCCAGCCAAGTTTTCTCACCCACCCGACCCACCGATTGCTTTGCAATCGTTTTCCCAAGACGCGGCTCTCACCAAGCGCGCGCAGCATCCATCTGAAAATACGATTGGTCTGTATGCCGCCTTCCGCGAGCACAAGAGGCTAACAGGCCGCCCCATCTGTTCCTACATCGGGTGGGGTGGGAGGACGGCCGGGCTGATCAGCGACAGGACCCGCTCATTTCTTTCCGGCATTTTCCACCGCGCACGAAAGTTTCAATGAGTCTTCCGTCAGGAGTTTATTCTTGTCGACCTGCTGCATGAGCAGCTTCGCGGCCTCGAACAGATCGTTTTGTTCGTCTTCGCCGATCCAGAACTTGGTTTTGATCCGCGTCACGCGTTCGGCCAGGCTGTCCGTCTCCTCTTCGGCCGCATACATGAGCTGCCGAAGCGCGATGTGGCGCACCTCACAGCCGCATTGATCGCGGTCGTTGACGGGTAATCGGCCGCGCATCTCCTGATCCTGCCGGGCGACTGGGATGCCCATGCCGGCGAGCAACGAGCGTCGCGACTCGAGCAACATCGCATCCATCGCATCCAAGGCATTCGTGTCGACAAAGTAGTCGATAAACGAGCGGCTGGACTCGTCGGTATTGAGTTCGGGGTGTTCGCTCGCCGGTGTGGCATCGATGATGATGATCAGACATCCGTTGGGAAACAGCTGCTTCAGCGACTTGCCCAGAATGTTCCGGTTGATGTACTCGGTGAGGGCCTGGACGCCGAGATTGTCGATCGGGCCGCCGTCGTAAAGATGCACATACTGGGGTGGCGTCATATACCATTGGAGCGTGACGTCTTGGAATGCGCCCGGGAACGCGGACGACGCGTTGACCGCATTTGCCACATGGTAGGAGGCCAGGACCGAGTGGAGCCTTGCAAAGCGCTCGTCGGTGAACGTGAACCGGGTGTGATCGTTGTGGACCGTCGAGTTCAGCAGAATCTTCGGATGCGACTGGAGATGCGCAAACGTCGCTTCGTGGTAGAGCTGGTTGTTGAACACCTGGACCATGACGTCCGACCGGGTGAAGTCGGAGAGCCAGTAACGGAAAATATTTTGGGGAAGAAACCACCGACGGATCCAACTGCTCTGGAAGTCGTATCCGAGCGCCTTCCGGAGGGCAGACTCCGTAAAGTCCCCCGCTGTGTCCCTCAACCCATAGTACACGGCGGGAAGGGTCCCGCCCGACACGCCGGAAATGACGTCGACCTGCTCCAGCAGCTTGCGCTGGTTCAGTTCGAGCATGACTGCGGCACCGAAATTCGCCGCGCGGCTACCGCCTCCGGAGATCGCGAGTGCCAAAAATCGATGGTCCTTGGTTTCGAGTTCCGTCAAATTCCACGAGCCCGCCGTCTCGGGCACCGGGTCTTTACTGGTCCATTCCTTGTTCCAACCAGGACGCCAGTGCCCGGGTAATACCGCGCAGCCGCCGATCATCAGCAGCACGCACGCGATCCAAAAGCGCAGACGGAGAGCCTGAACGGTCTGTCTCATGGCGCGCACTCGGTCCCTCTGGATTCTAGATCGGCTGCCCGGTTTGGGCCAGCAGCTCTGATTGAATGGCCTGAAGACTGGCAATGCCGACCAGCGCACCGGTCGGCGTCAGGACAGCGATGCCTTCTTCTTTGGTTTTGTTGAGAGACTCCAAGGCCTCGAACGCCGTTGCCGTACTGAGGATGTTCCCTACATGCATGCCGGCCTTCTGCAGCTCGGCATAGTTTCCCTGGTTGATCAATTTGGTGACGGCAGAGCCGTTTTGATGAAAGATCGATTGAAATCGTTGAACGGACATCCAGCCTCGATACTGGCCCCTCTCCAAAAAGACAATGTACCGGAATGCATCTTTCACGGTGACCGCTTTCAGATATTCTGCGATCGCGAAATCAAAAAAGACCTCTTTTCCCGGCTGGCTGTCGAAGGTGAGGCTCGTGATCCGCTCGCCCTGCTGCAATCGCGGAATAATGATCCGGTAGAGTGTATCCAACGATTCCTTGCCGACCATGCCTGGTTCCGTCGCCGCCAAGACCAATGGTTTATACAGGGATGGTGGAGGAAGGTTGTCCGCAACCGGCGTGGCCTTGGCTCGAGTCAACATGGCATACCGGCTGAGGTCTCTGCCCGACATGGCATCTCGAATGCGTGCCTTGACCCAGCTGTAGGGATCGTGCGCCGCGCTCGCCGGATGGGCAATGTCCTGGTGATTGAGATCGAAGGGCGTCGGATTGGCATCGCAGCGGCTGGCCGCATAGACGCGGCTGACGACCATCATGCCTCTCGTCGGCAGCGTTTCATACGCACAAAACGCTCTGGGAACCGTGAGGCCCAGCAGGTCACGGTCGCGCAGCAGGTTCTGCCAACTGTCTTCGAGCCGTTGGAGAAAGGCGTTGAGATCCGCCGGCTGCATGTTCCCGAACTGCGGATTCATGCTGATCCACGACGCATATTCTCCCAAGTCGGCTCCTTGAGCCGGCGACGACAGGAAGATGACGCCCTTCACTCGATCCAACTTCTCAAGCTCCTCGCGGTTCGGCCGGTTGAGCTGCGTCAAGTTTCCTTGGCGACGAGACCGCCCATGCTATGGGCAACCAGCACCACTTGCTTGTTCGGCGCGAGAAGCCCCTCATCTTTGAGCCGCTGCAGTTCCCGGTTGGCGATTTCGGCGATCGTCGAGGCTTTCGAAAATGTAGGCGAGTAATAGCCGAGAAGATACGTTCCGTACTCCTTCAGTTCCTGATCGGCCTGCATGAGTTCCGGCCAATAGACTCCGGTGATCGGATTTCTCCAACTCTTCTCGTTGCTGGCCGTGACACCGTGGATAAAGATGATGACCTTGTCACGGGTCGAGGGGCCGACGAATCCCGAGGTCGGTGGTGGGATGAGCTCGGGGCGGCTCTCACAGCCGCCGGTCACGACAAAGAGTCCGAAGACCAGAAATGCGAGGGGTATGGTCGTGAAAATCGCCTTTGCTGACGAACAGGGGAAGCCTGGCGGCATGAACGCCTCTCAGCGGAGGCGATTGTAAGAGGCACGGCGGGGACACGCAAGAGCGATTCTTGAAGAGGGATGAAAATACGTGCTATTTGCGCACGTTCAATGACCTAAGGGTCTACATCGACCCACCGCAATCGCGGTGGCAAGTACCCACGCACAGCCGTTCAAAACGCCGGCGGTTGGGGTCCCCACTGCAATCCCGCCAGATCCGGGTCCTCTCCTTCGGGCGCGTCTCCCCGGGCGGCTTTCTCCGCCTTACGGAGCGCCCGTCTGGCTTCTTTCTCTTTGCGCTGCTGCTGAAGAGCTTTCTCGCGGTCGCGCTTGGCTAGCGTCGTTTTTCCTGCTCGTCCGATGGCGTCCCCCTTTCTGTAAGCCCTGAGCCGTTACTCTTTCCCGCCGCGGCGCCCAGACCGGTTTCCTGCGAGGCTTGGCTTGGGCCTTCGAGACTCACTGCGAGATTCGGCCGATGGCGCCGGCGTTCGTTCAGCCAGGCGTTGGGTCGCCATTAAGGAAACCTCGCTTCGTATCGTGTCCATGGATAGTGTGGACTGGGCTCGGTCGGGCCCTGGCAATCCCAACACATCCCACCGGATCTTATAGGTCGGTTTTGTCTTTTTCTTCCGGCTGCCGGACTTCCACACATGAGACATTTTCATCGGACTCCTTTCAGAATTCCCGGCTGACATAGACCGTATTGGCAGATGGCCCAGCGACCGGGACCAAGAATAAACCATGGCGTAAGAGCAACTCGGGAAGTCGCGCAGGGACAAGGAAGGCGTAGGCGCGAAGAAAGTGTAGCTCGTACGGCCACACAGTTTAACAGGCCTGGCCCCCTAGCGTCAAAGCCGTGAATCCCCAGCCGGGCCTCCCGACTAG
>JBKPKC010000252.1:0-4593 GCA_046765595.1 Nitrospirota bacterium | reverse complement strand
TGCCTGGGGTTGAGCGCGAGCAGCGTCCGAAATTGCCGCAGTGCGGCCTCGTTTTCCCCGATCTTGAGAAATACGAGACCCGAGTTCAAACGCGCCGTTTGATGCTGCGGATCTCGGAACAATGCCTCGCCAAATTTGCCGATGGCCTCGTCGTACTGTCCTCGCTTCGCATAGAGCACCCCAAGATTGTTGCGGGCCCACACATGCCCGGGGGCTGACTGAATGACGCGTTGATATTCCTCTATGGCCCGTTCCGTATCGCCGCGCTGCTCCAGCGCAAACGCCAGCCTGAAGCGCAGCTCCGCGTCATTGGAGCGCTGCGTGAGTTCCTCCTCGGTCTCCTGAATCATTCGGTCGCGATCCGGAGCCGCCACCTGGATGGGAATCGGCAGCAGCCTGTGCGGATATGCGCCCGAATGCCGGGCACATCCAGAGACCATAGAGGGGATCGACACGGGGCGGGCAATGCTAAACGGAACGGCCAACGGCACGGAAGCCGTTGCAACCGCTGAGATCATCGACGCCATCACGAAGGCACGCGGCCGTCGGCTGGCGGCGGATTCCGTCACCATGGATCTATCGAGTCAGCCGGTGGTCCTGCCACGCAGTCATGGCAGGCTCGGCCGGGCGGAACGGGCGGTGGCCACCGCCGCTCGCCAGCGGGTCATGTCGATGACGAGCTCGTCCTTGGTGTTGGCGAAGATCGTGTCCCACATGCTGCTCCGCTGCTTGACCACCGCATCCGCCGGCTCGAAATACAGATCAAACCCCTTGGCCGCCGTCGGACGCATCGGATACCGACGGTCGTAAATCATCCCGTACGTGGGAATGCCGTACACAATCTGCCAGTTTCCCAGAAGAATGTGCAACTGATCCTCGTGGACGTAAAGCCCCCCTGACGTGATGACGCGCTTGACCGACGTTTGAGGCTGACTGAGGTAAAAAGTGACCCGTTCGTTGAATCTGGCCGACGCAAACGCCTCGGCCAGTTGCGGGGCGAGCAGCGTCACCTCCTCGTCCTTGAAGACCGGCACGAGCGGCGCCTCACCTTGAAACCATTTTTGGAGCCAGATCCGGTGTTCCTTCACCGTCATCCCTTTCAGGAGGCGGGTGAGCTGATCGACCGTGAACGGCTTCGGATGGGCGTGATGACCCGGCGGCCATTCCGGGAGAACGGCGTCGTCCTCCTCCAAGCGGACATAATTAACGGGATCTTCGTAGATGGTGCGGTAGGGGACTTGCGGAATGGCGCAGCCTGAGAGTGCGACAAGCCCCGCGAGTTGAGCAGTCACTGCGGCGAACGCAATCACATGCGCCAGCCGGATTCGACGTCGTGTGTTTTGAGCCTCGGCACTCACCACTGATTCGGCATGCTACTCGGTGACGGTCACCGTCATTTCGACCCGTTCCAGCGGATTGTCACGGCCGTCCCGCTTCATGGTGACGACGGCGTCCGCCACCTCCATGCCGGTGACGACTTCTCCGAACGCCGTGTATTGCCAATCCAAAAAATGTGCATCGGCGACGCAGATGAAGAATTGCGAGCCTGCGCTGTCCGGGTCGTTCGCACGAGCCATGGAAAGGACGCCCCGTTTATGCGGCTTGCTGTTGAATTCGGCTTTGATCTTGTATCCCGGTCCTCCCATCCCATGAGAGGCACGGTCCGGATTCTTGCTGTTTGGGTCGCCGCCTTGGATCATGAACTGAGGGATGACCCGATGAAACGTGGTGCCGTTGTAAAATCCCTTTCGTGCCAGGTCGACGAAGTTTTTCGCGTGGCCCGGAGCCACATCGGGAAAGAAACGCAGGACGATGTCGCCGATACGCTGGCCCTTGCTGGTAATCGAAATCGTGGCTCTGGTCTTGTCGGTCACGTCACCCATGCGTCTCCCCTTTCTTCCCGCGTCACACGCGCGCGGCTTCGGTCGTCGGTCCCCGCCTAGCGGAACAGGAACGGCGGCGGCGCGAGGCCCCCTTCGAGTCCCTGATTGATGGCGCTCCAGTTTTTGCCGTCGTCATCGCTGCGGAACGCGCCCCCATTGGTCCCGGCATACAGCGCTCCGGTCGGCGACTCGACGAGCACTTGTACGGACATGCTCGTCAAACCGTTGTTCAGCGGCACCCACTGGCGTCCTTTGTCGGTGGTCTTGAAGATTCCGTGCCCGGTGGCGACGAACAGCCCGCGGCTGTTGAACACGATGCCGCGAATCGAATCGTTCGGCAAGGCCCGGCTGATGGGACGCCAGGTACTGCCGCTGTCCTGACTCCGAAACACGCCGCCATCGAACGTGCCGGCGTAAATCCCGCCTTCGGGATCAATGGTCAGCACCCGGATAAAATTCTCGATCATCCCTTCATGGTCTTTCAATCCATGGGGCAAACGCACCCACCCTGTGGAGTTCGCCTTGAAGCGCAGAACACCCTTGCCAGACGTGCCGGCATACAAGGTTCCGTCCGCCGATTGCGCCAAGGCGTGTACGAGAATCTCATCGAGCCCGCTTGTCACCACCGTCCAATGGTCTTCGCCTGCATGCAGCCGATACACGCCGTCGCCCGTCCCCGCATAGACAAGATCCGCGACGGCCAGCAAGGTCTTCACTTCTTTGCGCTTGAGCCCGGCATTGACCGATTGCCAGGTCTTGCCTTGATCGGTGCTTCGAAAGACGCCTTCTCGGAACGTGCCGGCATAGACAGTCCCGTCCCTAGCCGTCGCCAGAGACAAGATGAACGGATCGCTCACGCCTTCTCCGCATTTCATCCAAGTGCCGCCCCGATCTTCGCTGCGAAACAGCCCAAATCCGAAGGATCCCGCGTAGAGGACGTCGGACCCCACCGCCGTGAGCGCCTGAATACTGGCCGCCTGCTGATCGAAGGGACCCGGTTGACCGGAAGCCGAAGGGACCGGCAACAGGAAGAGGAACGTGATCACCGCGGCGGCCAAGTCTCGTCTCGTCATGGGAGTATCTTACCGAACCCGATGCCCCGCTGTCCTGATCGGCAAATCAGGGTCCAGGGGAAGATCCACGTCGCCTGAGTGACCACGCCCGAACAGTCGGGCGCCGATGATGCCGATCTCATACAACACCATTAACGGGACCGCCATCAACATCATGGTGAACAGGGTGGCATCGGGCGTGATGATCGCGGAAATGATCAAGGCGCTGAGGATGGCGTGTTTCCGGTATTTGGCGAGCTGGTGGGCAGACACGACACCGATGCGCGCCAGCACCGTGAGCACCAAGGGCAATTCGAATGCGCAACCGAACGTCAACAGGAACTTCACATTGAAATCGATGTAGGTGCCGACGCTCAGCTCCGGCGTAATGTCCCGGTCCATACCGAAGCTGACGAAGAAGTCGATGACGAGCGGCAGGATGACGAGGTTACAGAACACCAACCCGAGGGTGAAGAGGCCCCCGGCGATCATAATCAACGGAATGCCCCAGCGCTGCTCCCGCGGGAGCAGCGCCGGCTGCACGAATTTCCACAATTGATAGAACACGACCGGCAGGCTCACCAGCACCGCCGCAAGGAACGAGACCTTGATGGAAGCAAACAACGCTTCCGTGGGCCCATAGAAGACCAGCGGATTGGGGAACGGGCGATTCAACCATGCCACCATCTCGGCCGAAAAAGCGAAGGCGACCATCATCGACACCAGCACAGTGGCCCCGATGACGATCAGGCGCCGCTTGAGGGTCTGGATATGTGCGGCCAGGGGATTGATGATCGGCGGCATGAACGATGTTCCGGTCATTGCCAGTCAGGCCCACCATGACGTCCTCAGTGGGCGGTGGCGTGCGAATCGTGATCGCGATAGATGCGGATCAATTCCGCCATTTTGTCTTTCTTCGCGAGCTTTTCTTTCTGCATTTGCTTCTTGGTCAGTTCTTCCGACGGTGTCAGCACATGGCGTTTTTGCAACTCATTCAATTCCAGGTCCAAGCGATGGTGGGACTCTTCCAGTTCGCGGAATTCTGTGTTCAATTGGCGCAACCGCTCCACGATCACATTGTCCGTCAGCATTGTTGTACCTCCTGGTTGAGTGATTATTGCAGTGGCTGGTGTCCTCCTTCGTCATGGCACACCGGGAAACAGGCGCCCGTGACGACAATCGGGTCCAATTCCATGAGCACGGCATCTTCTTCTGGATTGGCGTAGTACTTCGGCCGAACGGCCGTTTGAGAAAAGCCGAACCCTTGGTACAGGCATTGGGCGGCGCGGTTCGAGGCCCGGACTTCGAGGACGGCCCGATGGGCGGCTTGGGAGATGCCCGTCTGTAGTGCGGTGGCAACCAGGGATTTGGCGATCCCGCTATGCCGCATCGACTCGATCACCGCCAAGTTCATCAGCCGGATTTCCTCGAAGACGATCCAATAACACAGATACCCGACTATCGCCTCTTCCCCCCGCCGACACCGAGCGACGAGAAAATGCGCAAAGGGGTTGCCGCTCAATTCTGCTTCCAACATTTTGCGCGTCCAGGGGGCGGAGAAGCAAGCTTCTTCTATTCTCAAAATTTCTGAGAGAGATTCACGGGTTGCGGGCTCAATGGTCCAGAAATGAACGCTCATGCCCTCCGCCTCGAGCGCG
>JBKPKC010000251.1:0-2669 GCA_046765595.1 Nitrospirota bacterium | reverse complement strand
CTTGGAACCTGACCTGGGTAATACCAGCGTAGGGAAGCGGACCAACCGTGCATCGGACTCAGCCGTACCCCCCGTGCGAGGTGCGGCTTTTTTATTGCCCCACCCTAAACGTTCACGATCCGATGAAAGGATCTCTCAATGACGAGCAACGGCCAGCACACCACGGCGCCCACCATCACCACGCATCCCTTTCCGGCTTCACGCAAGGTGTTCGTAGAAGGCTCGCAGCCCGGCGTGCGGGTGCCGATGCGGGAAATCTCCCTCACGCCGACCAATTCTGTGAACGGCGGAGCGCCGGTTGCCAATGAGCCCATCGTCGTCTACGACACCTCGGGCCCCTACACCGACCCCTCAGTTGCGATCGACCTCCGTACGGGACTTTCGCCGCTCAGGCAAGAGTGGATTCTCTCGCGCGGCGACGTCGAGCTGCTGTCCGATGTCAGCTCCGAATACGGACGTCTGCGGGCGACGGATCCAAAACTCAACGATCTCCGTTTTCAGCACATCTGCAATCCGCTCCGGGCCAAACCAGGCCGGAACGTGACCCAGTTGCATTATGCCCGGCGGGGCATGGTGACTCCCGAAATGGAGTTCATCGCGATCCGCGAAAACCAATCGCGCGAGATGGCGCGCGGGCTGGCTTCGCGCAACGGCCATGGCGGCGGCGTAGCTCAGCATCCTGGACAGGCCTGGGGCGCGAATATCCCTCACGCGATCACCCCCGAGTTCGTGAGGGATGAAGTGGCAAGAGGCCGTGCAATCATCCCCGCCAACATCAATCATCCGGAGACCGAGCCGATGATCATCGGGCGGAACTTCCTGGTGAAGATCAATTCGAACATCGGCAATTCAGCCGTCACCTCTTCAATCGAAGAAGAGGTGGAAAAAATGATCTGGTCGACCCGGTGGGGCGCCGATACGGTCATGGACCTCTCGACGGGCAAGAACATCCACGAAACCCGGGAATGGATCATCCGCAACTCACCGGTGCCCATCGGCACGGTCCCGATCTACCAGGCGCTGGAGAAGGTCGGAGGCAAGGCGGAAGAGCTCACCTGGGAGATCTACCGGGATACGTTGATCGAACAGGCCGAGCAGGGCGTCGATTACTTTACGATTCACGCCGGCGTCCGACTGGCGTACGTCCCGATGACGGCCAACCGCATGACCGGCATTGTCTCGCGCGGCGGAGCCATCCACGCCAAGTGGTGCTTGGCGCATCATCAAGACAACTTCGCCTACACGCACTTCGAAGAGATTTGTGAGATCATGAAGGCCTACGACGTGTCCTTCAGCCTCGGGGACGGCCTGCGTCCCGGCTCGATCGCCGATGCGAATGATGACGCGCAGTTCGCCGAGCTTGAGACGCTGGGTGAGCTGACCCACGTCGCCTGGACGCACGACGTGCAGGTGATGATCGAAGGGCCCGGCCATGTGCCCATGCACATGATCAAGGTCAACATGGAGAAGCAGCTCAAGGAATGCCATGAGGCGCCTTTCTACACGCTCGGCCCGCTCACGACCGACATCGCACCGGGATACGACCACATCACGTCAGGTATCGGCGCCGCGATGATCGGGTGGTACGGCTGCGCCATGCTGTGTTACGTCACTCCCAAGGAGCATCTCGGCCTGCCCGACCGCGAAGACGTGAAGACCGGCGTGATCACCTACAAGATCGCCGCCCATGCGGCCGACCTCGCCAAGGGCCATCCCGGAGCCCAGATCAGGGACAACGCGCTGTCGAAGGCGCGGTTCGAATTCCGTTGGGAGGATCAGTTCAACTTGTCGCTCGATCCCGACACGGCCAAGGAATTTCACGACGAAACGCTGCCCGACAACGCGGCGAAGGTCTCCCATTTCTGCAGCATGTGCGGGCCGCATTTCTGCTCCATGAAGATCACACAGGACGTGCGCGACTATGCCGCGAGCAAAAAGGTCAGCGAGCAACAGGCGATCCAAATCGGCATGAAGGAAAAAGCCGAAGAGTTTAAACGAACCGGCTCGGAAATTTATCGTTAGCCGTTCAGGCGGGCGCTGAGGTCTTACGCCTCGACCGTCCGCCGAGGAGTCTTTCCAATGGGAAAACCGAAACCGGCCCCCCTGCGCGAGCGCGATATTACCAGGCAGATCGCGCGTGAGTACTACAAAGAATTCGATCAACTGATCGAAAGTGACGTGATCATCGTCGGGGCCGGCCCGTCCGGTCTCATTTGCGCGCATGATCTGGCCGACATGGGTTTCCGCACCGTGATCGTGGAACAGAGTCTGGCCCTCGGCGGCGGATTCTGGCACGGCGGCTATCTCATGAATAAAGCCACCATCTGTGCGCCGGCGCACAAGATTCTTGAAGAGATCGGTGTGCCCTGCAAGAAAGTCAAAGACTGTGAGGGCATGTATATCGTGGACCCGCCGCACGCGACAGGCGCGTTGGTCGCCGCCGCCTATTCGGCCGGCGCACGAGTGCTCAACCTGACGAAGGTGGTCGATTTGATCCTCCGCCGCGAAGGCGTTCTCGAAGGCGTGGTCGTCAATAACACTACGGCCGAAATGGCGGGCCACGACATCATCCATGTGGATCCGATTGCGCTTGAAAGCAAGATCGTCGTCGATGCCACGGGACATGATGCCGTCGTCGTGAATCTATTACATCGGCGAAACCTGTACAC
>JBKPKC010000250.1:0-3074 GCA_046765595.1 Nitrospirota bacterium | reverse complement strand
TTACAAAATCGGCGAAGTGAGCCAGGTGACGAAGCTTCCTGCCTATGTCCTTCGGTTCTGGGAATCGCAATTTCCATTTCTCAAGCCCAAGAAAAGCCGCGGCAATCAACGTCTCTACGTTCGTAAAGATATCGAGACGGTACTGGAGATCAAACGCATGTTGTACGAGGAAGGCTACACCCTCGAGGGCGTGAAGCGCTATTGGGGGCGTCGCGGGCGCGTGAGCGGACAAGGGATGAAGCCCAAGGAATTGGCGCAAAAATTGCGCGGCAATCTGCAGGCGATTTTGAAAATTCTTGAGTCCCATTCCAGATGAATGTCAGTGTCGCACGGTTGCAATCGAGCAGGCTGCGAGGCGACAATGGGCGTCGCAGCACAGGACTCTCAAACACGTCGGGGCGTGGCGCAGCCCGGTAGCGTACTCGCTTGGGGTGCGAGTGGTCGGCCGTTCAAATCGGCTCGCCCCGACCAATTTCCCAACCGTGCCGGCCGTTTTTCGTGAGCTGCCTTTGAGCAGCTTTTTTTATGTCTGACTCTCGCCCGCATATTCTGGTGACCAACGATGACGGCATCCATTCGGCCGGGTTGAAGTCCCTTGCCAAGGCCTTGGCTCGAGTTGGAGAGGTGTGGGTCGTGGCGCCCGACCGGGAACGGACGGCGGTCGCACATGCGGTCACTTTGCACAAGCCCTTGAGAATCCACGAAATGGACACACGGGTGTTTGCCGTCAACGGGACACCTGTGGACTGCGTGAACCTCGCCTTATTGAACATCCTCCCGACCCGGCCGCGCCTTCTCGTCTCAGGCATCAATAAAGGCGTGAATCTCGGCGACGATGTCTTGTACTCGGGCACCGTATCGGCTGCCGTAGAAGGAACGATTCTTGGCATTCCCTCGATGGCAGTGTCGCAGGAGGGGCGGGACCAGTTTCATTTCGTGACCGGAGCCTACTATGCCGTACGGGTCGCAAGATTGATCTTGCGGCACGGGCTTCCTGAAGAAACGCTCGTGAATGTCAACGTGCCGAACCGCACAGTGGAAACCGTCAGGGGCGTCCGGGTCACGTGCCTGAGTCGGCGACGGTTTGAAAATCCCATCATTGAAAAAGTCGATCCTCACGGCAGGAGCTACTTCTGGATCGCCGGTACGCGGGTATCATGGAGCAGAAACAAGGATGCGGACCATGAGGCCATTGCGGAGGGGGCCGTCTCCGTGACCCCTCTTCATCTGGACAGCACGAATTACGGAGCGCTCGATCAACTGCGCAGTTGGGAGCCGGCCATCCGCGGGCAACGTACGGCGCTCAAAGCACGGAAGCCGCGGCGGTAAGATATGGGCAGTCTGATCGAAGCGGTCATTACGCTGCTGAGCCGGTTCGTCATTTATACGATTTCGTCCCTCGGCTATACAGGCATTCTCGCGACAATGGCCATTGAGAGCGCCTGCATTCCGCTCCCAAGCGAGATCATCATGCCGTTTTCCGGCTACCTGGTAACGACCGGACAGTTCAGCATGCTCGGCGTCACGCTGGCCGGCGCCGTCGGTAACGTTCTAGGATCGGTCATCGCCTATTATGCCGGGGTCTGGGGCGGGCGCCCCTTCGTCGAACGCTATGGACCGTACATGCTGTTGTCGCGCCGGGATCTCGACACCGCCGACCGCTGGTTTGCCAAATACGGAGAAGCCGCCGTGTTTTTCAGCCGCCTGTTGCCGGTGGTGCGGACGTTCATTTCGCTTCCTGCCGGTATCGCACGAATGAATTTTCCGCGGTTTGTCATCTTCACGTTCATCGGCGCGCTGCCCTGGTGTTATGCCCTGGCCTACATTGGTGTGGTCATGGGGGAACGGTGGGAACACTTGCGCCAATATTTTCATCAGTTCGACATCGTAATCGGCCTCTGCCTGGCGGTGGCCGCGGGATATTTCCTGTGGTCGCATTGGCCTCGCCGGGCGTCCACACCCGGTTCGTGAAAGGTCATGCTGACGCTCTTTAATACACTGACGGGCAGGGCGGACGCGTTTCGGTCGATCGAGCGGAAGCGGGTGCGCATGTATGTGTGCGGTGTAACGGTCTATGACTACTGTCACATCGGCCATGCCAGGAGCGCGCTGGTCTTCGACGTGCTCCGCCGGTATCTGGAATACAGCGGCTACGACGTGGTCTTCGTCAAGAATTTTACCGACGTGGACGACAAAATTATCAAGCGGGCCAATGAGCAAGGCGTGTCCCCTGACGTCATTACGAGCCGATATATCGACGCCTACTACGAAGACATGGCCAAGCTCGGCATTACGCCTGCCTCGATCGAGCCCAAAGCCACCGGCCATATTTCAGAAATTATTGCCCTCACCGAAGCCCTGATCCAGAAGGGGCTGGCCTACGCGATTGACGGCGACGTGTATTTCGAGGTGAACAAGTATCAGGAATACGGGCGCCTCTCCAAGCGCAAGTTGGAAGACCTGGAGGCCGGCGCGCGCGTCGATGTCGATGAGCGGAAACGCCACCCCATGGATTTTGCTTTATGGAAGCGGAGCAAGCCGGGCGAGCCGTCGTGGCCCAGTCCATGGGGGCCAGGGCGTCCCGGGTGGCACATCGAATGCTCTGCTATGTCAATCAAGTATCTGGGAGAGACATTCGACATCCATGGCGGCGGCATGGACCTGATTTTCCCGCATCATGAAAACGAAATTGCCCAGTCCTGCGGGGCAACCGGAAAGGAATTCGCCCATTACTGGATTCATAACGGGTTCGTGCAGATCAATCAGGAGAAGATGTCGAAGTCTCTCGGGAATTTCTTTACCATTCGGGAGATTTTTCAGAAGTCAGAATGGCCAGAGGAGATTACGGGGGAAATGCTGCGGTACTTTCTTTTGGCGACTCATTACCGAGGTCCGTTGGACTTCTCTGACAAGGCCGTAGAAGAAGCAAAATTGGCGTTGGATGGCTTTTACGATCTGTTCAAGCGTCTTGGAGAGCCGGAACCCCGCATGGGAGGCGACAGTGAGCTCATCCCAGTGATTGAGAGAACACGCGCACTGTTTTCGCAGGCGATGGACGACGACCTGAATACGGC
>JBKPKC010000249.1:0-3944 GCA_046765595.1 Nitrospirota bacterium | reverse complement strand
TTATAGGAGCGGACCAATGGTTATCGGTCACGGAGCAACGGGTCGGAGGACGACCCGCTGGCTCACGGCCGATGACGATTGACCATGGACTCATGGCGGATTCCTTTCCCTGGTTGAGCGTCCTGATCTTTCTGCCGCTGGCAGGCGTCGCGGCGCTCTTTCTCGTTGAAGAGCGCCACGCACGTGTGATCGCGCTGGCGGTCACCGTGACCGACTTCATCGTCGCCTTGCCGCTCTGGTGCCTCTTCGATCCGTCGTCCACCCGTATGCAATTCGCCGAACACGCGGCGTGGATCACGTCGCCGCCGATCCACTACCACCTCGGCATCGACGGCATCAGTCTTCCGCTGATCCTCATGACGGCCGCCCTCATGCCGCTCTGCGTCCTCATTTCCTGGGAGTCCATCGTGACGAGAGTGCGCACCTTCATGGCCGTGCTGCTCGTCATGGAAACGGCCATGCTCGGCGTCTTCGCCGCCCTCGATTTCGTGCTGTTCTATGTGTTCTGGGAAGCGATGTTGATTCCCATGTACCTGCTCATCGGCGTCTGGGGCGGACCCAATCGCCTCTACGCGGCCATCAAGTTCTTCCTCTATACGTTGGCCGGTAGCGTGCTCCTTCTGGTCGCCATTCTCGTCCTGTTCTTTTACGGCGGACACACCTTCGACGTGTTGGCGCTCAGCCAGGTGACCTATCCCATGGCCGTGCAGCAATGGCTTTTTTTCGCCTTCTTCGCAGCCTTCGCCGTGAAGGTGCCGATGTTTCCGTTCCATACCTGGCTGCCGGACGCGCATGTCGAAGCCCCGACCGCGGGCAGCGTGATCTTGGCGAGCGTCCTCTTGAAGATGGGGGCCTACGGGTTCGTTCGCTTCAGCCTCCCGATGCTGCCGGATGCGAGCCAGGCGATGACGCCCTTCATGGCGGTCCTCTCGGTCGTCGCGATCATTTACGGGGCGTACATGGCGCTTGCTCAGGTGGACCTCAAGAAATTGATCGCCTATTCCAGCGTCAGCCATATGGGATTTGTGACGCTCGGCCTTTTCGTAATGAACCAACAAGGCATCGAAGGCGCGGTCCTCCAGATGGTCAATCACGGCATCACCACGGGGGCACTGTTTCTTTGCGTCGGAATGATTTATGAGCGAACGCACAGCCGATTGATTGCGGACAACGTCGGCCTGGCGAAACCGATGCCCCGCTACGCCACGCTGCTCGTGATCTTCGCATTATCCTCGCTCGGCCTTCCCTGGACCAACAGCTTCGTCGGCGAATTTCTCGTCCTGGTCGGAACGTTCCTATGGAGCAAGGCCGCCGCCGTTCTCGCCTGCCTGGGCGTCATACTCGCCGCCGCCTATTTGCTCTATATGGTGCAACGGGTCGTCTTCGGTGTGGCGCTTCCCCGTGAAGTGCCGCACCTCACCGACATCGGCCCGAGGGAGTTCGGTACGCTTGTGCCGCTCGTCGTGCTCGTGTTTTGGATCGGCCTCTATCCGAATCCACTGGTCAGCCGCATGCACAGTACCGTGACCAAGACCTTGGAGACGATGGCGAGAACCAAAATGGCGCCGACCTCCCACCCCTCGGCTTCCGCAACCCCTCCGGTCTTCTTGAGCGGTCACAGTGAGGACGGCCGGCCATGACTTCGTACGGCACGGACCTGATTATCATCCTTCCCGAGTTGATCGTCGTCGCCGCGGCCTGCCTCGTCCTGGTTCTGGACCCGTTGACGCCGCTTTCCCGGAAGGAGCTCCTGGCCTGGGTCAGCCTCGGGAGTCTGGCGCTCTGCATCGGCTTGACCGGGGGACAAATCGGTGTCCTCAATCTCCCGCTGTCGGCCTTCAACGATCTGGTCATCGTCGACGGATATGCGCGTTATTGGAAGCTTCTCCTCTACGGCGCGACTGGCCTTGTCATTCTGATGTCGCTGCCATACCTCAAAATCGAAGGCCTCCATCTCGGAGAATATTATGGCTTCATCCTCCTGGCGCTCTCCGGGATGATGGTCATGGTCTCCGGCGCGGATTTACTCACGATTTATCTCGGTACGGAACTGATGTCGCTGTCGTTGTACGTCATGGCAGGGCTGAAGCGCTCTTCACCGCTCTCGCTGGAGGCGTCTGCAAAATATTTCGTGCTCGGCGCGTTTTCGTCCGGTCTGCTGCTCTATGGGATCTCGCTCCTCTACGGCCTTACCGGCGGCACGAGATTGAGCGCCATTGCAGGCGCGCTCTCCACAAAGGGCTTCGACGATCCGATGCTGCTTCTCGCCACGATCTTGTTGACGGTGGGGTTCGGCTTCAAACTCGCCGTGGTACCGTTTCACATGTGGACTCCGGACGTGTATCAGGGCGCGCCGACGGCTGTGACGGCCTTTATGGCCGTCGCCTCGAAGGCGGCCGCCTTTGCCGCCTTCCTCCGAGTGTTCGTCGAGGGTCTCGGCGGGGTCAAGGCCAATTGGTCGATGCTCTTTGTGGTGCTTGCTGTGCTCACGCTTGTGCTCGGAAACGTCGTGGCCATCGTGCAGACCAACATCAAACGCATGTTGGCCTACTCCAGCATCGCCCATGCGGGCTACGCCTTGATCGGCCTCGCCGCCGCTGGTCGCAGCGCCGGAGAATCGGCGGGCACCTCCGGCATCGCAAGCGTCATGCTCTATCTCACGTTTTATGCCTTCATGACCCTCGGTGCGTTCGCGCTCATCGCCATGTTCCGCAAGGGCGGCCTCGAGGGCGATGATATCGAAGACTTTACCGGTCTCGCCAAGCGGCAGCCGCTGGCCGCGTTGATCATGCTGGTGTTCATGGTTTCGTTGACCGGCATCCCGCCGACGGCTGGATTTATCGGCAAGTTCTATGTGTTCATGGCCGCCGTCGAGTCGGGGCTGAGCTGGCTCGCCGCCGTCGGGCTCATTTTTTCGGCGGTGTCCGCGTACTACTACATGCGCGTGGTCATGCTGATGTACATGCGGGAACCGGAGGCGTCTGCAGCGGAACCGTCGCGTCTCGTACCCTCTCCGGCGCTTGCAGTCGTCCTGGCCTGCGCCGTGGCCGGCGTGATCGTCTTCGGATTATTTCCGACACCTGTCGTCTCCCTCGCCCTTCAATCCGTCCTTCTCCTCAAATAAGCCGCATCGTTACGCCGGTCGACGCCGATTAACCCAGTTCTCACCCGCGTACCCAGCGCGCATGTACCCCTCCCGCCCACCGATTGCTTCGCCATCGTATCCCCGTAACACCCACCCTCGGCGCCCCAAGACGCACCCTTCCTCAGGACAGGCCGTCGCAGATACTGAGGCGAGGAGGTGTCCCAGACTAAGGTTCGCGTGAACCGTTCGTCGTGCACGACTCGCCGACTCATGTTAGGCTAGCCAGGCCATGCCGATGCTGATCTCATTCTGGCGGCTGCTGTCCGACCTGACCGCATCCTTCCTCCGGCATGGGTGCGGCAGCCTCGCAGCATCACTGGCCTTCTTCGCGCTGCTGTCGGTGTTCCCCCTCTCCTTTATGCTGCTTTACCTCGTCAGTTTCATCGTCAGCCACGACGTGATCGGCGGACAGGTGCTCCTGAGCTTTCTCAAAGGGTTCCTTCCCACACTCGGAGAACACCTGGCCGTGGAATTCCAGCGCATCGGCGATTTGGACACCGTGCGCTGGCTCGTGTTCCTGGCGTTCGCCTGGTTCGGCACGCTGGTGTTTTACGAGCTGGACTATGCGCTCAACGTCGTTTTTGACAGTACCTGGAAGCGTCACCCGTTGGTCTCTACCGCCATCGCGGTCGCCTCTCAAGGAGCCGTCTGCCTGCTGCTCATCCTGTCGTATGTGGCGACGCAAACGGTGAATTTATTGACCGCCTATGCGCCGCGTCTCTGGGGGCTCGATTTGATCGCACTCGCGGCACATGATGTCTTTTTGACCTATACGCTTCCGTTCATCATGGCCCTTCTG
>JBKPKC010000248.1:0-7375 GCA_046765595.1 Nitrospirota bacterium | reverse complement strand
CAGCGCCAGGGCCAGGTGCAATACTTGCTGCGTCCGCAACCCTGGATATTCCATCATCAGCTCTTTCGTGGAAAGATACGTCTGCATCGTCGGCACGATGAATTGGAACAGTCCTTGCGCCGATTCCCGCTCGAACTTGTGAATGACCGAGTAGCAATCGTCTCTGGTCAGCTCGCCTTGTTGCGCCCGGTTGGAAAACGCCGAATATAGCTCCGTGACGGTCCATGTGGGGAGGATCGCCACCTTGCCGCGCTTCACCATCAACTTGTTGACGATCCTGGTCCCTCGTTCCATGCTGTAGCGCTTGACGAGGGCCGTCGAGTCGAAATAGTAGTAGGGCATCGATCAGGCCCTCCCCTTCAAGATCACCGCGGCCAGCGGTCCGGGCATCTTTGAGAGCCGATCCTGCAGTTCGTCCAAGGGCACTTCCTCATAGCCCTCACGGCGCATTTTGTCGGCCAAATTCGCCGCATTGAAGGCGGCCGTGTCGTTTCTCAGCCGCTCATTCAGCCGCCGTTTGGCCAGCCGGCTCGGCACTCGTTGCTGCATTGCAGTCAATCCCCTGCCGCGGCTCCGCGGCGCACGCCCCCCCTGTTTCAGTCTGCTCATGCCGGTGCTCTCCCCTCCTTGAATGGTTAGTAAGTTGCCGCTGCCGGTTTGCCTTTAACGCCCTCTCGTGGGCATCCCGCCGGACGGATGGCCTCCGTCGGCAGCTCCGATTCGCCGTAGACATGCGCGGCGATCGCCTTCGCGACCTCCCCGGAGAGGTCCTGCTGCATCACACGGATGACTTTTGCCGTAGCTTCGCGTTCAGACAAATGCCCTTCCTTTCCGCCTTTGGAAATGGCGCCGACAATCTGCTGTCCTGCCAGATCGACCACTTCGAAATCGCTGCACCACCGCACATACGTAAATTGGGGATCGCGTACGTCGATGGGCCAGACCCGCACCGTTCCACGAATGAGTAGTTCAGGGCTTCCACCGGAGCCGGTGCCGCCGTCGGTGGGGCTCGATGACACCGTGGCGACATGGAGTCCTTCCTTGATTAACCCTTCGGTCAACGCTCGTTGCGCAGGTTCGAACTGGTCGCCGGTGACGCTCACGGCAAGCACGAGGTTCGACGAGAGATACTCCTCGAGCTCCCGCGTCAGGTCCTGGACACGGTAGGCGGCGGCCGTTCCCTGCCCGCTGACACGGATGACGCGCATGTCCGCGTTATACGTTTCGCGCAACACCAGATTGCGGGCAGCCCGCCTGAGCGCCCTCGCCTTGGCGAGTTTGTCGGAAGTCTGATGCGCCTCTTCCACGTCCGATTGAATGGCGTGATCCAAATCGCTCATGCGCTCCATCAAGGCCGTTTCCGCTTGAGCGCGCTGCATGCCGCCTAGGGCATAGTAAAGATTTTTTCTTGCATCGTACCAGCGGTCGACGATTTTGGCGTTCTCGAGAACCTTGTCGGTCGAGACACGCGTCAGTTGATCCAGCGCGAGCCGCCGTTCATCGTTGCTCGTTCCCCGCTTCTCCACGACGAGATAGGACTCGAAGTCCTTGGATTGCGCGGACACCTCGGCCTTGAAAATCCGCGCCAGGGCGGCATAGGCGCGGTCTTCGGCCGCAGCGCGGTTATCCGCCTGTCCGACGCCCGTCAGATATTGTCCGGAAGGATACTCGGGGCTCATGCCGTCGATCCAGGCAGGCTTCGACTGACCCCATGAACACCCCACAACCAACACGACGCCGATGGAAGGAGCCAATCGGCGGCATTGAACGATCCAGCCAATGATCATTGAACCACCCGCTGAATGATGATCGCTGTTTGTCCGGCGTGAAGCGACAGCGCTTTCGGCGAGGCGCCGTTTGCCCCTGCCGGTGCAGCCACCCGATACGTACCCGGGGACACCCATGTACGAGCGATATGGATTTCATCCGGCAAGGTTCGCCAACTGCGCTTGTCGGACTCTTCGGACGCCACCGCAAACCCTTTGGTCAGCAGACCGACGGCCAGGGCCACCCATGGACCGGCATCTCCTCCCACCGCATGTTGGGTGCCTCGAGTCGCGCCCTCGGCCAGGCTGTATTTGAATGCCGCACGCGCCACGGCCTTGACCGCGATGCCGGCGATCCGATCGGACAACGCCTTGTCAGCAAGCGCTGTGACGTTCTGCGCGAGCTCCGTCCGCACACTGACCGGTGTGCCCTGTTCCGGGATGAGGTTCACCGTATCAACCGGAACTTGGGTTTTTTGCGGGACGATTTTAGGCAGGGCCACACGCACCACCCGGCCGTTGAGACCATACAGCACACTGTCGGCTGCCCGCTGTTGCTGACGATTTCCTGAAGTGAATCCGCGGTTGAGGAGCACCAATTGGAGCGCATCCATGCTGATCGGCAGGTCAAGAAACTGGTCCTCCTTGAGGGGCGCGCGCCCATTATAGCTGATCACAAGGACTTGAGCGAGGTGTTGCTGCTCTTCAATGGACTTCCAGGGCGTATCTGGGAACAGCTGATGATATTCCGTATATTCCTGACTCAGGTGCAGTGCGTCGGCCGTCCGCAGAAGGTCGGCACGTAGTTGCATCGGCACACCGGTCCGCGACCACGCGCGCGCCGCGTCGAATGTCTCGTAGGCTTTGCGATAGGCGATGAAGGCATTGTTGACGTCTCCCGCGCTTTCGTACAGGATGCCGCTCAAATAGCGGGCGAAACCGTCGTCGCGGTATGCGGCCTTATCCTTGGTGCGATCCGCCAAGACATTCAGGCGATGATCGATGCGCCGTGCCTCGACCAGCGCATCCTGCCAACGGTCCAAGGACGCGTAGTTCAAGGCTTTGAGGACGTTGATCATGACCTGCTCGTACGGCTCCCCTTCGTACGGGAGGCTGTTGTCGTTGGTCATGAACGCGAACGATTCCGTGCGAATGGTGCGGGTGTAGAGACGGTCGATCTCATCTTCGGCCTTCTCCAGCACCTCGTTGCTCTGCTGATACTCGCCGGCCAGCTGCAGCGTCATCCCACGGTCCATTCCATACAGCACGCGGCTCTTCGCCCCATACTCGTCTTCCGCCTTTTGGATGATGGCGTCCGCCTGACGGTAATCGCTGGCGAGGAGGCTCTTATCAACGAGCACATACCGGGTATTTGAGGAACTGCAGCCGGTGAGAGCCAGAATGAAGAGGACTGTGACGAGACACCGTGCAGAAACACAAACGCCCCACCGCGCCGAGGCGTGAGCAGTGGGGCGTTGAGCAAAGGGCTTCACCGGAAAGGGTGGAGCTTAAAAAATGGTGCGTTTCTTTTCGATGACTTTTTTGATCTTCTTCTGGCCGAACCACACCTTGGCGTTGCTTTCCAAATCCACCATCTGCAGGTCGACCTGGTAAAACATCGCCTTGGTCCCCTCGGCCTCGTCGAGAATCGTGGCAATCGTACCCTTCATCATATAATCGGCGCCGATCTCCTTGCCCGGAGCCTTTTGGGTATCCTCACGGGCATACATCGCCTGTTCCTTGCGCTCTGTTCGTACTTCATCCCGCTCGCTCTTGCCCGCCACGAACGTCACTTTTTGCGAGTTGGTCAGCTCACGCTCCAAATCCGTCACGAATGTTTGGACGTTGATGTGCTCGTGGCTGTTGTTCAGCACCGTGCCGACTACCACGACGGGTTGGCGGCGCTTCGACTGGCTGAAATCGTTCAACCATGGATACTCGAGCGCTTCTTTGACCATGGACTCGGCAACGATGCGCGAATCGGTGTCGTTCCATCGGCCGCTGAGATCGGTCACGACGGCCGCGTCCACGCGGGTCACTCTGGTTTCACCACCGCATCCTGCGAGCCCGGCCAGTGCCAGCGCGAGCACGGCAAATCGGCCGCATGACTTGGGATGGTTCATCACCGGCTCCTTTTTGCTCGTTACCGAGTGGCCCGTTTTTCTTCTTCTTTTTCGAGCCGTTCAAACAGCTTGTCGGCGTTTTTGCGGACGTAATCGCGCACCTGAGCGTTGAGCTCCTTGGCCTGCTCCAGATTGTTCTTCATCTCCTCGAGATTCAGCTTGGTCAGTACGTAGTAGGTCCCCGTTTTCTCGTCTTTGTACCGCTCGATCGGGCGGACTCCGCTCAAGGTCGTCGTAGTGACGGTCTTGATGGCGCGCTCGACGTTTTGTTCTTCGGTGTTGCGGGTGAAATCACCGGCGGTGGTGGAGGCGGCGTAATCCCGCATGAGATAGCCGGTATACGTTTCGAAGGTCTTCGCGATCTCGGCGCGGGCTCGATTCTCTGCTGTATCCCAGGCCAGCGGCTCGTTTCTCACGCCGGTGACGGAGCCGACGCCGTAAAACGCCTTCGTGTCTTTATCATTGTAGGCACCGGAGCCTTGCTTCACCCACTTGGGAGGGCCACCGCACGCGACCAGCGCGAGCAAAAGAATGAGGGCCATGCCACCACAGGTCACATTCGACAAAATCCCTCGTGGCTGATTCATGCGACTCCTCCTTGGAAAGTGATCGTTGATACCTACCAGACCTACCTCAAATGGTCGAGAAATTTGGCAAAACATGCTAACATGCACCCTCCATCCAGTCAACGCAGCCGGCGCGCCGGCGAGGTTCATCCGCATGATGAGGAGGAAATTCCGTGGCTGACGTGCAGATCGACGACGGCATCATCAAGATCGTCAACCTCGACGTGCAGGACCCGAAAGCGGCGGCCGTGCTCGCGGAATTTCCTCAAGTGCGTTGGGCAGAGATTACGAGGCGCGCGCTCAAAATCGGGTTGGGATATCTGAAAGGCGGAGGGAAAGACTAAGGACCTGACGGTGATCGCGGCGTTTGAGCCGCACGCGACTGGGCGACAGCTTCGCGGGCGCGGTTGTGAGTCCCGCCGAGTTCGAGATACCGCTCGAAGGCTTCGACCGCTTTCTGTTGATCCTTCAACTGATCCGCATACAACGCCCCGAGCGTGAAATACACATCCACATACGCTGGATTGACGGCCAGCGCCGCGCGTAGCGCCTTCTCGGCTTCGGCGAATTGCCCGCGCTTCTCATAAACCAATCCAAGCGTGTAATGCGAATCGGGGTTGTTTGGGGCGTACTGGACCGCCAGCTTTCCGGCGGCTAGCGCTTCATCGATATTCGGCACCACCTCGAGCCGCACGTAGCTCTTGAGCACATAGGCATCGCCGAACGTCGGATCGTACTCCAGCGCTTTATTCAGACGCTCCAACGCTTCGTCCTGCGATTTTCCATTTTGCAGCAATGCAAACGCCTGCTCGTACTGCATCCGGGCCGCTGCCTGACGCTCCGCCGGCGACTGCGGCTCGCCGCCGAGGCGGAAGGCTGCTTTCCGCCCTTCGATCATGATCGTGTCGCCGTCGCCCTCAAGCTGCGCGAATACCGGGTGTTGAGCGTTCTTGGTTTGATCCGATACGTGTTGACTCACATACCGTCCCAACTCCGACGCCATCAGCCAGCCGTTCTTATCGAAGTCGGCCTCACCCGAAAGCGCTTTGATCAGGGCCTGCACAAAGACGCTGCGGTCCTGCGTTCGAGCAGCGGCTTCCCCTTTATCGGCCGCAGTCAACACTTGGACGGCGCGCTTTTCCGTATCCTCCTCCGGCGCGCTTCGCCCCTCGAGCGACAGCGCGTGTGCCGCGCTGGCCTCCCACCCGCGCACCGCCGCGTCGAACAAGAACAGAGTGTGTTTCGACGCGCTGCGATGACTGAACTCCTTGAGCTGCTCAAACGTCACGGCTTTCGAGACGTTGCCGGGCTGTGCGTCCCACGGTACGAGATAGCCGAGATCCTTGCCCGATGCGGTTTGGGTAATGCCGGCATGCCCGGCGAAATAGATCACGAGGCGATCCTGCCGGCCGACCTTGCGCGGCAGAAAATCAACGAGGGTTTGTTGAAGGCGGCGGGAGCTGGCCTCTTTATCGTACAGTTCGACGACTTCCTCGAATCCCAACTTGCGGAGAGCCTCGGCAACCGCCTTCGCATCTTCTACGGCGCCCGGAATTTTCGGTGCGAGCAGGTAGTTCTCAATGCCGATGACCACGCCCCAAGATTTGTAGTAGAGACCCTCCGGTTTCCCCAGCTGCGCGTGCACCGGCCCGGCGAGTACAGGAAGGCTGATCAGAACTGCGAGGAGGCGTAAACGGAGCAGTACGGATAAGGAGGGCAGCTTCATGATGACGATCGCATAGGCGTCTGCGAATCAGCCTACTCTGGCCTAGAACGGCTGTCAACCGCGGTCCCTAGGGAATTGCATCGGCCGCCGTACCATTGTATGGTTGCGCCGCCGCGGCGGCTTTACGATAATACCCATATTCATTCTCCGCGGTTCAGCGACATGTCGGGGAGCCTTGTGTAACATGACAGAGAACATCGAAACCCTCCTGAAAGAAAGCCGCCTCTACCGCCCTACGGCGCGGACAACGGCCGCTGCGTACATCAAGGATTACGAGGCCGAATACAAAAAATCGATCGCCGACCCCGAAGCCTTTTGGGCCGGGATGGCGAAAGAGTTGCACTGGTTTTCTCCATGGACCAGAGTTCTGGAATGGAACTATCCCTGGGCCAAGTGGTTCGTGGGGGCGACCTGCAATATCGCCTTCAACTGCCTTGACCGGCACGTGGCCACGTGGCGAAAAAATAAAGCGGCGCTTATCTGGGTCGGCGAGCACGATCAGGAACGGGTGTTCACCTATGCCGAGCTCTCTCGCCAAGTGAATCGCTGCGCGAATGCGTTCAAGAAGCTCGGACTCACCAAGGGGGACCGCGTCACCATCTATCTGCCCAAAATTCCCGAACAGGTCATTGCGATGCTGGCATGCGCGCGGATCGGCGTGATTCACAGCGTCGTGTATTCGGGATTCAGCGCGCCGGCTCTGGCGAGCCGTATCAACGATGCCGAATCTCGGCTCGTGATCACCGCGGACGTCGGCTTCGACCGCAGCAAGACCATTCATCTTAAGCCGATCGTGGACGAAGCCTTGAAGCAGTGTCCGACGGTCGAGCATGTGGTGGTCGTGAGGCGCCAGGAGTCGTGCCCACGGCCGGTGCACCCCAAGGAAATCGATTGGACGGAGTGGGTGAAGAGCGAAAAAGCCGACTGCGCCGCTGAACCACTCGATTCAGAAGCGCCGCTGTATATCCTCTATACCTCGGGCACGACGGGGAAACCAAAAGGCGTGGTCCACGTCCATGGCGGCTACATGGTCGGCACCTATACGACGACCAAGTACGTGTTCGATCTCAAAGACGACGACGTCTATTTCTGTGTCGCCGACCCCGGATGGGTGACGGGGCACAGCTACATCGTGTATGGTCCGCTGCTCAACGGTGCGACGATTCTCACCGCCGAAGGCAAGCCCGACTATCC
>JBKPKC010000247.1:0-3774 GCA_046765595.1 Nitrospirota bacterium | reverse complement strand
GCCGAGAGCCGTGTCGATCATCTTGTTCATACCGGGTTCGTCGATGCCCTTGGTGACTGCCGTCGGCAGATCGATCCGGTTTTTGCGGATCATCTGCTGAAACTCACGTACGTCGTCTCCATAGTAGTCGTTCAGTTGGTTGAACACGATGCAATTGCCCACGCCGTGGCGGACACCGAGCACATAGGAGAGGCCGTACGACAATGCATGGCAGACGCCGACCTGTGAATAGGCGATGCTTAATCCTCCGAAATAGGAGGCGACCATCAGCCGTTCATCGGCGACGGCGCCGTCGAGGTTGTTGAGGAAGACTTCCCGGCAGATGTCGCGGGCGCTTTCGGCGAACGCGCGGCTGAATTCGTTGATAAACGTGCCCTGCAATGATTCGCACGAATGAATGTAGCAATCCATCGCCGTAAAGAACCGCTGGTTCGATGGTACGCTGGCGATGAGATCGGGATCCATCACAATCTGGTCGAAGGGCGTAAAATCGGAATTGATGCCCAGCTTCTTGATGGGGCCCGTCAACACGGCGGTGCGCGACACCTCCGCTCCGCTGCCGGCCAGCGTCGGGATGCCGACGTGGTAGATGGCCGGATACTTGACGAGATCCCAGCCCTGATAATCTGCGGCCGACCCGGGATTCGTCAGCATGATCGACACGGCTTTGGCCAAATCCATCGCACTGCCGCCGCCGATGCCGACGATCGCATCCGGCTCGCGGTTTGAAAACGCCTTGACGCGTTCCGTGAGCTCGTCGACGTATTGCGTCTTGGGTTCCGAGCCGACGTCGACCAGGATGATGAGATCGTTCGCGCGCAAGGGCAGTTTCTGGAGAAACGCCCGTTTCTCATGGACGGCATCGATCAGGAACACGACTGGCGAGCCGGCATCGGTCCGCTGTTTCGTGAGAATGTCGTCCAACTGATTGATGCTGCCCCGACCGTAGATGAGCTGAGGGACCAGGCGCAAATTTCGATACATTGTCAAGCCTTGTCACGCCGCCATCGCACAACCCCTTGCGCTTGCAGAAGACCCAGCGCGCGGGGCCGTCGAGTATTCAGCGCGTGGTTATTGAAACGGGAACCGCTCCGTGACCACCTGTTCGAACTCGACCGCCTGCTCCAGCGTATCGATTTCGATCAGCGCCTCTTTCGTTGTGCCGACTTTGATCCGGTGTCCCCGTTCCATGGCCCGCAGCATTTCGAGCTTTTCAACTTGCTCGAGTTTGCCAGGGGGAAGGGTGCAGAACCGCTCGAGGAACGCCGCGGTATAGGCGTACAGCCCCAGATGAATGAGCACCGGAATCCCGGCCGCCAGCTCCGCGTCGAAGGCTCCGTGCGTGTCCCGCAGATAGGGGATCGGGGCCCGGGAGAAATACACCGCGTAACCTCTGTCGTCACAGACGAGTTTGACGTGATTCGGGTTTCGATAGTCTTTATCGTACCGCACCGGCGTGCCAAGGGTCGCCATCTCGGTGTCTTGCTGGATCAGGTCGACCAGCTGCCGGATCTGCCCTCCCGTCACCAGCGGCTCATCGGCCTGCACATTGACGACATAGGCGGCCTTGATCTTCCGGTTGGCCTCGGCAATCCGGTCGGTGCCGCAGCTGTGAGCCGGATCGGTCATGATGACGTTGTAGCCGTCACCACGCAGCACGTCGCCGAGGGACTCGTGATCGACCGCGAAATACAGCGGGAACTCGGGCGCCTCCTTCTTGATCCGGTCGGCCGTCCAGACGATGACGGGCTTGTCCTTGATCTTATGGAGCAGTTTTTTCGGAAAGCGCGTCGAGCCGATACGAGCCGGGACGATGATCGCGACGTTCATGGACCGTTCTCGAACGTGAAATTGCACACACGGCGGACGGGGATCAACCCAAGGCGGACTTCATCCGCGCGAGTCTATCACTTACCTGTTGTTGCGTCCACCGCAGTTTGATCAACATCGAAATGGTTCGGCTCATGACGGCGTCCGATTGCGGCAACGCGATCTTTGTAAGATCGGCGCCATAGCCGAAGCGGTCGATTGCCAGCCGTCCCGGTGACGCCAGCGACTTAATGTGGTCCCATTTCCGGTGATAGTGCCAGTTGTTGTCGTACCAGTAAAAGCAGCCGTCGACACCCGCGGCGGCCAATGCCTTCGCGCCGAGACGCGCCTCCTCCTCCGTCGGCAGCAGGAAACTGAGAAAGGTGGCGGAGTCGCCGTCCGGATCCGGCAAGGTCCGAAACTCGACGCGACGAAGTCCGGCAAGCCCCTCCTTGAGGATCGCCTTGTGCCTGCGCTGCAGCTCGAGGATGTGGTCCAACCGTGAAAGCTGCGCCACACCGACTGCGGCCTGCAGCTCGCTGAGCCTGAAGTTGAGGCCGATGTGCGGGTGGCCGTCCGCGCCGCGGTCGGCGCCGAGGTGGTCGTGACCATGATCCGTAAAGGCCTGGGCCAGGCGGTACACGTTGTCGTCGTTGGTGACGACGGCGCCTCCTTCGCCGCAGGTGATCGTTTTGACATAGTCGAAGGAAAGGCAGCCCGCTGCTCCGATTGTTCCGAGCATTCGGCCATGGAACGTGGCACCCGCCGCCTGAGCCGCGTCTTCGATGAGCGTGAGGTGATGCTGGCGACACACCTCGGCGAGCGCATCGAGGCGCGCCATCGCCCCGCACATGTGGACCACAAGGACGGCTTTCGTTCTTGGCGTCACGGCTTTCGCGACCGACGCGGGGTCGAGACAGAGCGTGTGGTCGATTTCGGCAAAGACGGGAACGGCACCGGCGAAGAGGACGGTTTCCAGATCGGCAACGAAGGTAAATGGCGGCAGGATGACTTCGTCGCCCGCTCCCACTCAGCAGGCCGCCAACGCGGTGCTCAGGGCGGCGGTGCCGCTGGAGCAGACATGGGCATGACGGACGCCGAAGCGCGAGGCCAATTGCTGTTCGAACTCGCGGCATTTCCATTGCCCGTTCCTGGCGCCGTCGAATCCGTAGCGCATCAACACGCCTGAATCGAGCACCTGTTGAACTTGCCGGCGCTCTTCGTCTCCGATGAATTCAAATCCGGGCATGTGGTCCTCTTTCCCGCGGGGCCATGAACCTCTTTATAGGGCGCCGGCTGCCTGTGCCTCTTTGACGAAGGCCTCGATACAGTCCCGGACGCCTCGCTCGATCAGCGATCCGCTTTTCATCCAATCTTTGGCCTGCTGCTGATCCGACCGGCAAGAGGTCGTAAAGGCTTGCATCCCTTCGCGCGCCACCTGAAAGGTGGTTTCGATCTTGAACCGTTGATCGGTTCGGCCGACATAAGTCAGATAGAACTGCTCGATCGTGCCTGAGACGGTGCTCGAGGCATCGGCGCGGAGTTCGTATCCCGCCAGCGTCAACTCTTTCCTGAGCGCCCCCGCGAAAAATTCGCCGATGTCCTGTGAGAGATACAGGACTTCTGGATCCTGGTCGCCGGATGCGATTTCCTTTTGCTGCATCAGTCCCGTCGGATGTCCGGCGTACGAAAAGGCGTCGACGCGGACAGGGCCGCTGCCCTTGATCGAGCCGGAAGGGTGATAATCCAGATACAAAACACGTGGACAGCCGGCCAGTACCATCACCGCCAGGAAGGCGGTGGAGAGCCGTCGGACCGTCGAACCGTGCAAGGCCATCATGCGCGTAGGCTGCGTGAAGCCTACGGAGCGCCGGGGCCGCTGTCAATAGCGCAGGAATCCCCTTTGACGGAGGGGAGGCGTCCCGTCATTGGGGGAGCGGCTTGGCTTCGACTGCGTGCGGGCGC
>JBKPKC010000246.1:0-2166 GCA_046765595.1 Nitrospirota bacterium | reverse complement strand
CCATGTAGGACCTGACGAGTACCTGATATGCGTCAATGCGTCCAATCGAGAAAAGATTGTCGCCTGGTTTCATGAACAACAGAGAGACGGGTCAATCAGCATTCGAGACGAATCTGACGAATTAGGACAGTTAGCGCTGCAGGGGCCCGCATCATCGATTGTCATGAACAACGCTGGGTTTGCGGATGTTGTCTGTCTAAAGCCTCGCAATGTTCTGCCGGTACTTATTCATGAAAAGACCTGCCTGATATCTAGAACCGGTTACACCGGCGAGCCGGGGTGGGAATCATACTTTCCATCCAAGCTGGCTCCGACCTTATGGGATGATCTTCTAAAAGCGGGTTACTATGCAGATATCAAACCCGCCGGGCTTGGCGCGCGTGATCTGCTTCGGCTGGAAATGGGCTATTTGCTGTATGGCAACGACATTTCGGAAGAAACCACACCCCTGGAGGCCAACGCCTTATGGGTCGTCGATTTCGACAAAGGCGAATTCATCGGGCGTGAAGCATTAGTGAATCAGCAGCGAAGCGGCCCCAGCAGAATATTGGTAGCATTCGAACTTCTGGAGAAGTCCGTGCCCCGTCATGGGTTTAAGATTCTTGATTCCACCTCAAGTCAGCCCATAGGTGAGGTCACCAGTGGCAATTTTTCGCCTCTGCTGAACAAAGGAATTGGACTAGGCTATGTATTGCCGGGATCCGAAAGACCCGGAACTCGCATTGCAGTCGATATCCGCGGGAAAATCCTCCCGGCGGTCACCGTCAAGCCGCCATTTTACCGAAAGCCAAAGCCCGCGCCGCACTGATACGAAGCTTCAACCGCATCAGCCAACGAAATCGACAGGCCATCCATCATGACGAAAAACATCTTCACGGGCAAAGTAATTACGGTCAATATCGATACCGTCACGCTGCCGAACGGCGTCACGATCGACTTGGAAATGGTCCGCCATCCAGGGGCCGCCGCAGTCGTGCCGCTCAAGGACGACGGTACGGTCGTATTGATCAAACAGTTCCGTCATGCCGCCGGCGGATTCATTTATGAGATACCGGCAGGAAAACTTCATCCGGGTGAAGATCCGATGCATTGCGCGGCCCGCGAACTTGAGGAGGAGATAGGCTACGTCGCCGGACGGCTCGAGCGTCTGACGAGCATCTTGACCGCCCCGGGCTTTACGGACGAGGTCATCCACATCTACAGGGCGACCGGCATGACGGCAGGCCGCCAGCAGTTGGATCGGGACGAAGTCCTCGAGGTCCTCGAAATTCCGCTCAAGGAGGCGCTCACGATGATTACGGCGGGAACGATCCGGGACGCAAAAACGATCGTGGGCTTGCAGTTAGTTCGGTAGGAAACGGCGTCTTGAATACTCAAGGAGCCATCCGCCTTGGCGGAAGGCTCCTCAAGCCAGCTAGCCTCGCCTGAAGCGTATTACTTACCCTTCTTGTCGTCCTTCTTATCCTTCTTCTCGTCGCCGAAGGTGTCCATGTGGCCACCCTTCTTCTCGTCCTTCTTGTCCTTCTTCTCATCGCCGTACACGAGGACGTGGCCGCCCTTCTTCTCATCCTTCTTGTCCTTCTTCTCCTCACCGGCGAACGAAGGAGCGCTGAAGGAAATCGCCACTGCGACTGCCATGATTGCCAACAACATGCGCTTCATAATTTGTCACCTCCCCTGGTTTGTAAAGTGTGCCCTTCAATGAGCACCACCTGGGGTTCAGCAAGCTTGGTGCCCCAAGACTGTCTTTATGTGTACTTCATACAAATCAATGCTTTACGCACGTACTAGACGTGTCCGAAGCCCCGAACGCTCGTCGATCCAATGGCGGAACTGTGGCAGAATAGTCGGACTCGGCTAAACTGCCTCAGCCTCCGTTGAGTGACGCCACGTCCCACGTACCCATCCGGACCCGACCACTTCTGGACCGCTTGGGCCCGGGCGCCCGCGTCCTGTTCGTCGGAATCAATCCCGGCCTGCGGTCCACCGCCGTCGGCCATCATTTTGCCGGGTCTTCCAACCGCTTTTGGAAACTTCTCTTTGAGTCTGGCCTGGTCAAGGAGCGGCTGACATTTGAGGAGGATTGGAGGCTTCCCGAATGGGGCCTCGGGCTGACCAATATCATCGGCCGAAGCACCGTCGGGGTGGGCGAACTGAGTCCGGAGG
>JBKPKC010000245.1:0-4659 GCA_046765595.1 Nitrospirota bacterium | reverse complement strand
ACCGAGTCGGGGGCCACTGGGCGTCTTCTTCGGCTGGTTCAACAAATGGTTCGGGCGCGCGACGGACGGCTATGTGAATATCTGCGGCCATCTCATTCGAAAAGCCGGGCGCTCGATGCTGTTTCTGCTGGCTGTCACACTTGTCGCTGGCTGGCTCGGTATTCAATTGCCGAGCGGTTTTCTTCCGATGGAAGATCAAGGGTATGTCTATCTCAATGTACAACTTCCGGAGGCCTCGTCGCTCCAGCGCACGGATGAAGTGTGCAGGAAGATCGAAGCCATTCTACAGTCGACACCCGGCATTCAGTATGTCTCCACGATCGTCGGCTTCAGTCTCTTGAGCACGGTGAGCACCACCTACAACGCATTTTTCTTCGTCACTCTCGCTCCTTGGGAAGAACGGAAGAAGTCCGAAGAACAGCTTCTTGCCATTTTCAAGGGTGTCAACGCGCGCCTCGCCGAATTACCTGAGGCCAAAGCGTTCCTCTTTCCCCCGCCGGCGATCCCGGGAGTCGGCACGTCCGGCGGCGTGTCCTTTGTGTTAGAGGATCGAGCGAGCCGAGATATCGAATTCCTCGCAAGCAACACGCAAAATTTCATGGAAGCACTCAGGGCACGTCCAGAAATAGCGCGAGTCGATACGACGTTTATTCCAGCCGTGCCTCAAGTCTTTGCGAGTGTGGATCGTGAGAAAGTCTTGAAGCAAGGCGTCAATCTGTCCGATGTCTATCAGACGCTGCAGTCGTTTATGGGCGGCATCATGGTGAATTTCTTCAACCGGTTCGGGCGTGTCTGGCAGGTCTACGTGCAGGCAGAGGGTGACTTCCGTACGCAGGCAGAAAATGTCGGCCAATTTTATGTGCGGAACGCGAACGGCGATATGGTCCCGCTTTCTGCATTGGTGACGATGAACATCTTTCATGGCCCGGAGTTCACGATGCGCTACAACGAGTATCGTGCGGCGCAACTGATGGCCGCCGCGGCTCCCGGCTACAGTTCGGGACAGGCCATGAAGGCCGTTGAACAAGTATTCGAAAGTCAAATGCCTAGCGGGATGGGCCTCGAGTACATGGGCATGTCGTTTCAAGAGAAAGTGGCAGCGGAGGGCGTGCCGGCGACCGTGATCTTCGGGTTCTCGCTCCTCTTCGTCTTTCTGATTCTCGCGGCGCAGTACGAGAGCTGGGCCCTCCCATTCAGTGTGCTGCTCGGGACGCCGATTGCTGTGTTCGGGGCCTTCGCCGCGTTGTGGCTGCTGAAGCTCGTCGCACCTCAGGCAAGCGAGAACGACGTGTTTACCCAGATTGGATTGGTCATGTTGATCGGCTTGGCCGCCAAAAATGCCATCCTCATCGTGGAGTTCGCCAAAGTGGAATACGAGAAAGGCAAGTCGATCGCCGACGCCGCCTTGGCCGGAGCACGATTGCGACTCCGTCCCATCTTGATGACTGCGTTCGCGTTCATTCTGGGCGTGCTTCCGCTGGTCATGGCGACGGGTGCCGGGGCGCATGGCCGAGTTCTGTTGGGCCTCGCTGTCTTCGGGGGGATGTTGGCCGCAAGCGTCATTGCCATCTTCCTGATTCCTGTCACGTTCTACGTCGTTGAGAGTTTTGTCCATCGGGGTGAACAGCACGCTGTTCCGCCTCCTCCGCCCGGATCGTCTCAGAAGACGGGTGACGGTGAATTGTCCCGTGGAGTGCCTCGTCCCGCGTTGTCTCCGACTCATGCTCGTGAACGCGAAAGTTCATAAGGAGCCATGACATGGGAATCTATTCTTGGCGATCCGCCTCTGTCGTAGGTCTTGCGATGCTCGTGTCAATGGTGAGCGCTTGCAAGATGGGTCCGGATTACGCCCGTCCCGAGACGCCCAAGGCCGATTCCTGGCGTGTCCCGAGTTCGACGGCGGAGTCCATTGCGAATCTCGCCTGGTGGGATCTTCTCAAGGACAAGGAACTGCAAGAACTGATTCGAATTGCGCTCACAGAGAATCAAGACGTACGGACGGCCGTCGCTTCCGTTGAACAGTATCGTGCTCAGCTCGTCATGACGCGATGGGACTTGGCACCAGCATTGTCCTATGGGGGCACGGCGTTTCTGTACCAAACACAAGGCGGCAACGCCACGACCATTCCCGGCGGAGGCGGAGCCATCGTCATTCCTGGAACGGCAGGGGGGAATAATACGACATTTTCAAATACCATTGGCTTTGGAAGCTTGAAGTGGGAAATCGATCTCTGGGGTCGGCTACGCCGTGCGGTGGAGTCATCGGAGGGACAACTCTTCGCACAGGAAGAAAATCAGCGGGCGGTGATTCTGAGTTTGGTAGGAAGCGTGAGTGAAGCCTATTTTTCCTTGAGATCGCTCGATCTACAAGTGGATATTACCAAGCGCACGTTGAAAACCTGGGAAGAATCCGTCCGACTCTCTCAGCTGAAATTAAAACAGGGCTATATCCCGAAACTGGACCTTGATCGGTTCGAAGCGGAGCGCGCAGGCACTGCGGCAAAACTTGCGGAACTCGAGAAGCAAGTCGTGCAAACGGAAAACCACTTGAGCGTGCTGCTGGGACGGAAACCCGCGTCGATTACTCGCGGTCTAAAATTGACGGAACAGCCCATCCCTCCGGAGGTCCCCGCAGGATTGCCATCGGACCTCCTGCAGCGGCGGCCCGATCTGCTGCAGGCTGAACACACGCTGGCCTCGGCGACGGCCGGTATCGGCGTGGCGCAAGCAAACCGCTTTCCCCAGTTTGCGTTAGGTGGGTCATTGGCTGGAGCCAATGCGAATCTCAATGGCAATCAGTTGGGGCCCCTCTTCATTCAGAACATCAGCGCGAATCTGGCGGGGCCGTTGCTGAACGCGACAGCGCTGGGCTATCAGGTCACCGTCAATGAAACCAAAGCCCAGCAGGCGGCGCTTCAGTATGAAAAGGCGATCGTGAATGCCTTGAGGGAAGTTGAAGATGCGCTCATCTCAGTGCAGAAGACACGGGAGCAGCGTGAGGCTCAAGAGCAACAAGTGGCGGCATTGCAATCGGCGTTTCATCTCGCTGAGCAACGGTATCAAGGCGGCCGAGCCAGCTACCTGGACGTCCTGACAAGCCAGCGAAGCCTGTTTGAATCGGAATTGGCGCTGGCGCGCACGCTTCAAGGCCAGCTCGTGTCCGTCGTGCAACTGTACACGGCATTAGGCGGGGGATGGTCGGTGACGGACCATCCGGAAAACAACCTCCCTGATCCGCGCGGCGCTTCACAAGTTCAGCAGCAGCGGTTTTAGCCGCCGATGAGTTCCGCCGAGGTACATCATCCAAGTTCGATCACACTGACATGAGGATTTCCCTGAGGCGGCTTGTTATCGCGGGAGCGGTTATTGCGTGCAGCATGACTGCCCTCGAGGAGCCTTTACACGCTCAAGGGACTATGCCAGGCGAACAGCGATCATCTGAAGCGACTTCGGCGAAAAACGAAATGCAGTCCGAGAAGGTCCTTGTGCATCCGACCGAAGGCTATTTCGCTGCATTCGGCGGCTATACGTTCGGCGGGAAATTTGACGCAGGTGGTACTGGCGTCTTCAACGGCGTGAGTTTTGGCAACGGCAGTCTGGCGGATTCTGCCGTGGTCGGCGCAAAAGCCGGCGGATTTTTCCCTGAGTCACTCAACTGGTTCGGCGTGGAAGCGGAGTTGTATAACACGACGCCCCACATCGAGCAGCAGGGAGCGGCGGCGGGCAGCCATATGCGCGTGACCACTTTGGGGATCAACGCAATCGCTCGAGCGCAGTTCGCCTGCGAGAGGAAACATTTAGATACCGAGCAGGTGACCGAACGGTTTGCCTTTCAGTACGAGACGGAGTTCTGCAGGCTTCAGCCGTATGGCGGCGTGGGGTTGGGCCTCTATTGGGTGGATATCTCCAACAGTTCTTTTTCTGCGCATGCGAATTTCGTCCCAGGTTTCAACGCGCTGGCGGGAGTCCGGTACTACTTCACCGACCGGATCGCGATGTTTACCGAGTACAAATATAATAGAGCGACGTTCAATTTTTCCGGCGTCCAAGGGCTCGCCGGATTTTAAGGCACGTACAGCATCAATCACATTGTGGCCGGGTTTTCGTACCATTATTAATAGATACATGTGCAGGTTTGACGGGACAATTCGCGCGGGTACAATTCGGTTGGTATCACTGATTTCTCGGGACGATGACGCAGCGGCGAAGATCAGACTCAGGAGTCGGAAAAGAGTTTGAGATGTGCTGCGAAACGCTCTTGACTCGCGACATTCGTAGTGTTATTTTGACCATCCGTTCAGTGATCCTGCCTGTTGACCGCGCCTGACGGCGAGTCACGGTGCGGTTCCTAAAGGGAAACTACCCGAAGCGAAGAGCTCCGAGCACGTCCCTTGACACGCGATATCGCGCGTTGTAATATGCGCGGCTCGCGTGAAGAACGCGATCGTTCTTTGACAACTGAATAGAGGATGTTGAGCAAGGTGTAAGGTGTATTGAAGTGGTGGCCCTTGGTCCAAATTCAAGCAACACCTATATGAGAGTTTGATCCTGGCTCAGAACGAACGCTGGCGGCGCGCCTAATACATGCAAGTCGAACGAGAATGTGTAGCAATACACATGTACAGTGGCGAACGGGTGAGGAATACATGGGTAACCTAC
>JBKPKC010000244.1:0-2572 GCA_046765595.1 Nitrospirota bacterium | reverse complement strand
CACATCAATGACATTCTCCTGACGGCGCTGGCCCGGGCATGGGGCCAGTCCGGACGCGGTGCTGTGTACACCAATCTCGAGGGCCACGGTCGGGAACCATTGATTCGGGATCTGGACCTGTCCCGGACTGTCGGCTGGTTTACGTCGATTTTTCCCGTTCGATTGGAACTGCCACAGAGCGACGGCGAATGGCTGCCGGGAGAAGCGTTGAAATCCGTCAAGGAACAGCTCCGGCAGATCCCCAAGCGAGGCATCGGCTATGGTGTGTTGCGGTATTTATCGAGAGCAGGTGCTCTGGCGGACGGGCAAGAGCCTTCGATGGTCTTCAACTATATGGGCCAATTTGACCAATTCCTGGCCGGTTCAACGTTGTTCGGTTTTGCCTCCGAATCAACCGGTCCCTGGCATAACCCGTCGCAGCAGAGACGGTATGCATTAGAAATCAACGGCACTGTGATGAACGGTTGTTTGGGATTCAACTGGTCCTACGCTCCTGAGATCTACAGCGCGGCCGAGATAGGACATCTCACGCGTGAGTTTGGATTGGCATTGAGAGACTTGATCACCCACTGCCAATCGCCATCCGCACGAGGGAGAACGCCGTCCGATTTTCCGCTGACTCGGTTGGATCAGACGGCAGTCGACCGGCTGGTGGCAAAGTATCGCGATCTCGAAGACGCCTATCCGCTTTCACCGATTCAGTCCTTGTTCTATTCCGTCAATCCAGGGACGACGCTGTCAGAGTTCGACCAATGGCATTGCACACTCACTGGACCGCTTGAAGTTGGGGCGTTCCAACAAGCATGGCACGACACGGTTCGACGGCACACCATCTTACGGTCCGCCATCTATGGTGAAGGCCTGGGCGAGCCTTTGCAGGTCGTTCTTCGTCAGGTACGGCTTCCGTGGACGCTCGAAGACTGGCAGGGCGAGACGGCCGAGGAAGAAACGGCGCGGTGGACAGCCTTTCTTGAGAAAGATCGTGAACAACCATTGAACCTTTCGGAAGCGCCGGTGATGCGCTTTTCCCTTGTGCGTGGAACGAACGAGACCTGGCGGTTCTTATGGACGGTGCCCGCCCTGCTGCTTGACGGCTGGTCATGGCCGATCGTCTTCCGCGAGGTCAGCCAACTTTATGCTGAGATGGTGGGAGAAGCGCCGGCCCTCATCGAGCCGGCACGGCCGAATCGATCCTACATCGAGTGGGTACAAACACATTCAACTGAAGAAGCCGCCGCCTTTTGGCGAGAGAATCTAAAAGGTTTCCATGAGCCGACATCATTGCCGGAGGGCGTACCGGACAACACGCATGACGGCAAGCGCTATGCCGAGCGGTCGTTTGATGTCCCCCTTAACGCGACTCATGCTCTTCAGTCCATGGCCGCCCGTCTGCGAGTCAGCGTGAGCACAATCGTGCAAGGCGCATGGGCGCTGCTGCTGAACCGGCAGAGCGGCGCGAAAGACCTCGTCTTCGGGACAGCCTTTGCCGGCCGGCCGGTGGACCTGCCTGGAGCGGACACGGTCGTCGGACCCTTCGTCAACAATCTTCCGATTCGCACTCAAGTCGCCAGCGACTGGTCGATGAACGAATTTCTACAGCGGATGCACGCGCGCATCCTGGAAGTCAGTCCCTATCAATATCTGCCGTTGCTCGAGATTCAGGATTGCAGCGAGGTTCCGTGGCGCCATCGTCTGTTTGAGAGCCTTGTCGTGTTCCAGAACTATGCCGTCGATGATGCGGCGAAAAGTTTGGGCCAGCGCATCAAGATTTCTGATTTCACCGGGCCGATTCATACCGCGTATCCCTTGCTGGTACTCGTCGAGCCCGGGACGGCCATGCGGATCACGTTGATTTATGACCGGAAGCGGATCGGCCGGGGGACGGCAGAGTCTTTGGAGCGCGACCTCTGCTACCTTCTCACCTCCATGCCGGCATCGTCCGACCGGCCTGTGCGAGAGTTACAGGCAAACTTGTCGCCGCAGCTTGAGAATCGGCCGCGGCCTCGTCGCTTGATACCGACGGGATCGCAGAATTTCGTGCCGCCGCAAACTGACATGGAGAAGGCGATTGCACTGATCTGGCAGAAAATGTTCGGCCTGGAGCGTATCAGTGTCGATGATAACCTGTTCGATCTTGGCGGTCATTCCTTGCTCTTGGTGCAGTTGCATGCGAGACTTCGTTCGGCTCTGAGAAAGGACTTTCCACTCGTGACACTTTTCACCTATCCGACTGTGCGTTCGCTGGCGCGTTTTTGCGATGCCGGTGCAGCGCCGACGGACAACACCGCTCAGTGGCGCACTCGTGCACAGCAGCAGAGAGAGGCGCTCGCATCACTCAGGAACAAGCGGGGGGCCAGCTAGTCATGCACGAGGAACGGTACGAAGGCATTGCGATCATCGGCATGGCCGGCCGTTTCCCCGGTGCGGAAAGCATCGAGGAATTCTGGGCCAACCTGACTGCGGGCAAGGAAAGCATCTCGTTTTTCGACGATGCGGAGCTCGCCGAGTCCGGACTCGATCCCGCTGAACTCCGGCGGCGCGGTCACTACGTTGCGGCTCGTGGCACTCTCAA
>JBKPKC010000243.1:0-6767 GCA_046765595.1 Nitrospirota bacterium | reverse complement strand
CTTTCAGATACGTGACCGGATTGGATCGCGGGGTCCGTCCGATCGGCTGTTGGTCGATCAAGCGGACGCCTTTCAGATGCTCGATCCCCTTGATGGCTGTAAAGCGGCCCATTGGCATGCTCTCGACGCGAAACGCGCGTGCGAGTGCGGCATACAGGGTATCTTCGACGAGCGTGCTCTTGCCCGAGCCGGAGACTCCCGTGACGCAGATCAACATACCCAGAGGAAACCGCACCACCAGGTCCTTCAGGTTGTGCTCGCTGGCGCCGGCGATCACCAGGACCTTTCCCGTGCCGGACCGTCGTGAGCGTGGCACCGGGATGTGTTCCTCGTCCCTGAGGTATCGTGCAGTGATCGCCCGACGGTCGTGCACAAATGCAGCGGCCGGTGCCGCGCAGACAACTTCCCCTCCTTTTTCTCCGGACTGCGGTCCGAGCTCGACGATATAGTCCGCTGCTTCGATCATTTGGCGATCGTGTTCTACGACCACGACGGTATTTCCCGCGGCGGCCAGGTCTCTCAGAATGCCGGACAACAATTCGGTGTCGCGCGGATGGAGGCCAATCGTCGGCTCGTCTAGGACGTACAATGTGCCAACGAGACGGGCACCCAGCTGATTGGCGAGGGAGACACGTTGCGCCTCGCCCCCCGATAACGTTTTGGTCTGCCGGCCAAGCGTGAGATAGCCGAGGCCGACCCGCAACAGAAATCCCAGTTTCGCCTTCAGCTGCCCCAGCAGGTCGGACGCCACGCCGTATTCGTAGGGACGCAGGGCCAGCGAGGAGAGCCAACTCATCGCGCCTTCGATCGTCATCTCGGTCACCTGCTGGATATCGAGACCCGCGACCTTCACGAAGCGGGCATCTGGCTTCAGCCGGCTGCCGCGGCAACCCGGGCACTCGAACGGCGTGCGGTAGCGGCTGAGGAGGACGCGCACGTGAAGCTTGTAGCGCTTGCCTTCCAAATATTCAAAAAAATCGTTGATCCCGTCGAACGACTTGTCGCCCTCCCACAGCAGACGCTGGGTGTCGTGATCGAGCAGCCTGAAGGGAACCGTCAGGTCGACGCCCTTCCGCTTCATGGCAAGAAGCATCTGTTTCTGCCACCAGTCGGTTCCCGGTTTGCTCCATGGCTCGATCGCGCCATGGACCAGCGATTTATTGTGGTCGGGAATCACGAGGGCGGGATCGTACCGGAGGATGTTGCCGAAGCCTTTGCATACGGGGCAGGCTCCTAGCGGATGATTGAACGAGAACAACACCGGACGCAGTGGTGCGAAGGTGCGTCCGCAGCGTTGGCAGCGAAACCCCGCATGGTAGGTCTGCAGGCCATGACTGATGACATCGACCGTGCAGCGGCCGTCCCCTTCACGAAATGCCGTCTCCACGGCTTCACAAATCCGCGACCGGTTGTCTTCCCGGAGTACGAGTCGGTCGATGATGACATCCACGGTTGACGGGCGATGGAGCGCGGGAGACTTTGCTTCGTGCAGATCGACGGTGTCCTCTCCGAGTCGAACCCTCGTGAAGCCTCTGGTCAGGAGCGACTGCACGAAAGCCGGTTCGGTCTTTGCCGATGGAGACGTCACTGAAAATAGCACCATCGCTCTCGCGTTCGGAAAGCGTGCGAGCAGATCGGATGCGACGGTATCCGGATAAAACGCACGGGCTTCGTCGTGGCAGTCCGGGCAGATCGGTTTGCCGAGCTTGGCAAAAAGAAGCCGAAGCAAATCAGCGATTTCGGTCGCCGTCCCGACGGTCGATCGCGCCGTTCTGACCTGATTTTTCTGCTCGATGGCGATGGCCGGCCGGACGTTCAGAATCCGGTCAACGTCAGGGCGTGCGACCTTGTCGAGGAACATCCGTGCGTAAGTGGACAGCGATTCGATGTAGCGCCATTGCCCTTCGGCGAAAAGGGTATCGAACGCCAACGAGGACTTGCCCGATCCCGAGAGACCGGTCACCGCCGTCACCCGGTCATGTGGAATGCGGAGAGAAATGTTTTTCAGGTTGTTTTGCCTCGCGCCCTCCACGACGAGGGCTTCCGAGGATGAGGTGGATGGATCAAGGTGAGGCACGTCGACTCTTCCTTGTAGAGGCTGACCTGCCATCCTAACAGTCTGCCCCCGGCTCTGCCAGCACTGGTTCGGGAAAAGGGAGCGACCACATGTCGTGACGGGAAACGTAGTTTGTCTTGGGGAATTCAGGAGGGGATGAGAGGATGGACTCGCTTCAAACCGGTGCGATAAGGACCGCTAGAGAAGGGGATCGCATTTTCTATGACTCAACACGCGGTGCCGACGGATTATCTGGAGATCGGGCGTCAACTCGCCAGGTTACTGGGATCGAGCCTGGACGGACCTTCTGGGGAAGCGCTCAAGGAACTCGCGCGCGCCTATGACCCTTCCGCCAATGAGGCGCGCATCAGCGCGGAAGTCTTTCTCTTCCACAAATACCTCATCGTCCAGACGTGTGTGGGAATGTTTCCCGGCCCCGAAGTCGAACGCGTGATCGGCGGATTGTTTGCGGCGTTAAATGAACGGGCTACCGGCCTCGAGTTCAGCCGGGAACGGCAGGACGCGATGGAGCAGATGTGGCAAATGCGTGCCAAGCAATTTGACCGACCGTTTTCGGAAGATCGTGACCATTTCCTTGACGAAGGCAGCGACGGGGTTTATTGGAAGCGGTCCATCACGCAGTTCTGTCAAAACGTACGCGAAATCGAACACCCGCCTGACATTTGGGCGGGTGGCAAGGGCCCTTCGCACAAGGCCAGCACCTGCGTGACGGAGGCGGTCGACCGTCTGGTTTCGGCGATGACGGAGATGAGCCGGCTGCATTTCGGGCGCGCCGCCTGACGATCAGGCCGGTCAAATCCACCTCAATCGAGGCTAGCGCCCTCGTCTAGTTATAGGAAAAAGGTGAGAGCGCATACGCGGGCGCCTGCGTTTCAAGGGGAAACCGTGTGCTCAGATAGTCACTCAGTCTCTCGGCTGAGTCAGGACTGATGCGGGTCACCTCCACGCCGAACTCCAACCCATCGGTCCATCGAACCACGGCTTCTTCAATCGTGATGCAGTGAGGGGGATCGGAACAGATGATGTGCACCTCCATGGCCGTGCCCTTGGGCAGGCAAGAGACGCCCTGAGCCCGCCATCCTCCTTGGGACATGTCGACGAGCATGCCTTCATACCGGACGTCGTGGACTACATACTCAATGCGACAGCTCACGGCGTGCCGTTTGCCGAACCGCGGTTCATGCCATGCCCCGGGAGCCGGACGCCCTGCGCCCTCGTCCTGCGGCGGACTGTGATGTGAGTTCGACTGGTCGGCTCGCGAGCGCCGTAGGAGATGCAGTCCTTGCGAGGCTCCCGCAGCCGTCATTGTTGCGACGCCACAAATCGACACAAACTCGATCAAGCTGATCATGGCTGCCTCCCTTTCGGGCCTTCGTACGCGCAACCGCCAGATTTACCGTAGCGCCTATGAGGCGCGGCCGGTAGACATCCAAAGAAGGTAGTTCCAAAGAAGGGGAGAGCGCAGAAAGTCCGCAGTGGATGGGGGATTTCCGCACAAGCGGAACGGATACGAAATCCCTACTGGCGGGGAATGATCAGCGGAGAGCTATCTTCACGAGCCAGACGCAGCCCATATAGAGCGCCACTGACACGCTCATCGCCGGCCAGAAACCGATCCTGGGCACGATAAAAATCATCGCCATGACATAGACAATCCAGGCCGGCAAAAACCAAAATAGCTTCTCCGCATAGGCCACAATCGCATCCGTGCCTCCGTTGAGATAGAGGAGGACGAATGTGGCACCGGTGATGACGGGGAACGTGCTGGCAAAGGCGGCCAAATACGGGCGGCCCTGCGCGCCAAGATATGTCGAAAGACTGACGACGGTCCCTCCCAAAAGAAAATAGATAACGTACTTTGCCCAGTCGTTCACGAGACCGCTCCTCTCTAATGACCTCGAAAGGCTTCCTGGGCCTCTTGTTCGATCGCTTCCCCCTGGCCGGTGTACCGGGGTGAAAAATGAAACACCACCAGATCCCGCACTCCGGCCTTGCGCGCCATGATCCCAGCTTGTCTGGCCGTGAGATGATAACGGTCGCGCGCTTTTTCGGCATCGACGTCCAGATACGGCGATTCGCAATAGAGCACGTCTGCATGCTTGGTCAGCGCCAGAATTTTGGTCTCGTTTTCTTCATCATAGCGGGCGTCGACCACATAGGCCAGTTTTTGGCCGCGGGATATCGTCAAAAATTCGCGCGTAAACTCACCCAGGACAAACTCGCGTTCCATCCGTCGATGTTCATCGAACAGCACGGCCGTGAAGCGAAAGTCTTCTGGTTTCCCGGCCCAGAGATGGTTCTTAACCTCTTTGAGCCAGCCGCCGACCGGTAGCCCCGCTTCGTGCAACTTCTGCTTGTTGACGTTGATGTGAAAGCGCTCTTCCAGCGCGTACGCGAATGAGGGAATACGGTGGTCCAACGCGACGGCCGTCACCGTAAACATGGGATCCTCGAGCACCGTGAAAAGACCGGTGCGGTGTTGCAGCGGGAGCGCGTGCACTGAGGGAGGGGACGGAAGAAAGCCATTGGCGGCATGGAAGGTGGTCCGTCGCATCTCCTGCCCCTCAAACTCGTGAGCCTCAATCGTCAGCGGATACCCGTCGACAAGATTCCAGGTATACCCGCGAAGTTTGCCGTTGATATTGTCGGTCACCCCTCGGGGCCCATAGACGCGAAGCGTTTTCCCCCGTCCCAGCGCGACGCGGACGACGGCGTCGAAACCGATGAAGTGGTCCATGTGCGTATGGGAGACGAAGATGTCGGTGGCCCGAAGCAGTCGGGTGGACCCCAGCGAATCGTTCTGCCCGACGTCGAAGAGCAGCGCCCGCTTTGACCAGCGGACTTCCACATAGACGCCGGGATCGCCGAAGCAGTCGTTGACGAGATAGCTGGAAAATGAAGGGATCATATCATGATGACAATAGAATCGATCGTACCGCACTATACATGATGATGACTTCGACCGCATGGGCCACGATCGTCGCATACAAATTCCTCGTCAGCAGCCACAGAATTCCCCACACGACACCGTCCCACACCGCGATCCAATGCAGGTGGCGGAAGGTCGCGACCATAAACGGATCGAAAGCGAACACCAGAGCGCTGGTCAGGAGGGCGAAGGGAGAAATCCGCCGGAGGAGGGCAGTGGGCCATAGTGAGGATTCCAATGCGGCGAGTCTGCCCAGCACAAAGCCGCGGAAGTTGAATTCGACCAACAGTGCGATCCCCGCGATACACCAGGGGACCATGATCATGACCGGCACTCGTGCATGCGGAGTCTCCTTTAAGAAGGCAATGTCGTACCCCTGGGCGGGAGCTACGTGCAGAATGACGTACGAGTTCAAACAGCCCAGTAGGAGGCCGATCACTACGCCCAGCTTCGCTCCGTTACGAAGATTCGAGGCTTGGAGTCCAAGACGCGTGTCGATCGGGCGGTTGTGCGAGGCCCACAAGGCACAGGCGAGGTAACCGATTATCTGTGGTGCGAATTGCACCAGCGGCTGCGCCTGCAGCCACTCCGGCAAGGCGTAATAGTCGAGAGTTGCGGCGACTGGAAGGAGCGCCAGCGCGGCGCCCCGTTCATCCGTTGGTGGCGAGGGGGCCGGATCAGCGGGCGCCGGCATGGGGCGTCAATAAATTTGCACGCTGTAGCGGTCCAGAGTGCTGGCCTTGTGACGGGACAAATTCGACAACGACTTGTTGTAATCGACGATCGCCCGCAATTCATTGCCCTGCGCTGTCGCAAGATCCCGCTGGAAATCCAAGACGAACCGCGTGGTGCTGAGGCCGACTTTCAAGCGTTCCTGTTCGGCTTGGAGCTGTTTTTCCGCCATGATCCTGGCGGACTTGGTCGTCTCGATGCGCTTGAAGTCTGTTTGGACGCGACGGACGGCCTCTTTGACGCCGATGATGATCTGCTGTCTGACGCTGGCCAATGACGTTTCCGCATTCTTTCCTTCCATTTGCCGCCTGTTGAACGTGCTCCAGGCAGACCGGTTGCCAAGGGGATAGCTGAGCACGAGTCCGGCGCCATAATTATAAAAGTCGCCGCTGAGATTGCGGTTACTCATATCGGAGTAGTCTTTCCCCAATCCAGACAGGCCCATGGTGCCTTGAAAGGAGAGCGTCGGGAGCAGCTGATTTTTGGCAAACTTGGTGTTGAGGACGCTGGTCTCGACGTTTTTCTTGGCTTGGACGATCTCCGGACGCTGATCGATCGCAATGTCGATTGCTTCTTGGAGGCTGATGGGCTCCAGCGTGACGAGCGGCGCGTCTTTTGGTGTCAAACGCACTTCCAGCCGCAGATCCTCCTCGCCAGGATTCAAGAGCCGGCGCAACTGATCCTCTTGGTCGCGGATGGCTTTCTCTGCCAAGAGGATTTGCTCGACGCGTGACGCGACGGCCGCTTCGGCTTGCAGTACGTCGACGATCGACATGACGCCGGCTTTCGCTTTGGCCCTGTTTTCGGCCAACAGATTCTGTGCAGCCTTCAGGGCCGCCTCGGCGACCTTCAGGTTCTCGTTCGCAAATACCACTTCCCAATAGGTCTGCTCGACCGTCGCTACCACGGTCAACACTCTGTCACGAAACACATGCTCTTCGACGGTGGCGTTGTTTTGGGCGATCCGGATGAAGGTCTTGTTGACGTCGATCCCGGCATTGCGCAGTAAGGGCTGTGTCAGTGTCGCGG
>JBKPKC010000242.1:0-10008 GCA_046765595.1 Nitrospirota bacterium | reverse complement strand
AAACAGTAGAGAGCGCTTAACTCGATTGCCCACAGGTTGCACGATGGTCTTCCGCTTCCTCAAGAGCGGATTCCAACCAGCCTTCCACCAGTGCGTCGATCTCTGCCTGTGTCATATAACGGCCTTCTCGTTTCAGTGTGAGAAAGACCCTGTGTAGTCTCGCATCCCACTGAGCTGACCGCAGAGCCGCGACATCGGCATCAGCGGTGTCGAGTGACCTCCACAACTCTAGCCGATTGTGAAGCAGGCACCTAAGCCTTTTCGGAATGTAGGCGCGGGTGTAAAACGTTTTGCGGGTTTTGTGGAAGAAAGTAGTAGCCACGAAAGCCTCCCCTACAGTAGCTCGGTGAATAAGAGCTACGATGCTCGGGGAGGCTTGGCAGCGAAACGCCGCTATTGATGCGGCATACGTAGAGTTACTGGGGTGGATGACGGGTTTCGAACCCGCGACCTCCGGATCCACAATCCGGCGCTCTAACCAACTGAGCTACACCCACCATAAGGAAGGAATCGCCGCGTTTCCTGGCGGAACAGTAATCTTAGCAAAGTGAAAAGAAGGGCCGCAACTTGCCTGCTCATCCCCTGCCGTCGAAGGCGCTTTGCATCTCGCTGAGAATCGCCGCGGCGGCAGCGGCCGGCTCCGGAGCGGCATGGATGGGACGGCCGATCACCAGATAATCGGCCCCGGCGGCAATGGTCTGAGTCGGCGTGGTGGATCTCGCGTGATCATCCACGTCCTTGCCGGCCGGCCGGACGCCTGGCGTCACGATCAGAAAGCGCGGCCCGACTTTCGGCCTCAGCACGCCCGGTTCCTCTCCGGACGCGACGACGCCATCGCAGCCGACTTCCGCGGCGAGCAGGGCCCGGGCCGTCACTAGTTCTTGCACCGTATGTTGAATGCCCATATCACGCAAGTCGTGGCTGTCGAAATTGGTCAGCACGGTCACCGCAAGCAATTTGAGTGGAGAATCGCCGCGCGCCTTGACGGCCGCTGCCAGGGCCTTGCGATTCGCATGAATCGTCAGGAACTCGACGCCCATCGAGGCCACCCGTTCCGTGGCGCGACGGACGGTCTCTTCAATATCGAGAAACTTCAGGTCGAGGAAGACACGCTTCCCCCGCTTCAGGAGCCGCTGCACAATCTCGGGGCCGGCCGCCGTGAACAGCTCCAACCCGACCTTCACGAACGTGATTTGATCCTGCACCTGATCCATCAGCCGTTCGGCTTCGGCGGCCGAAGGAAGGTCAAGGGCAAGAATCAACCGGTCGCGCGCTATGATCTTCACCAATGCATCCTCCCGCACTGCGTTGAGGGCTCGCCTTGACGATCTGCAGAACCCTATGCTACAAAAGCGCTCCTTTTCTACAGGAGTTTGCTATGCCAGTCATCCATAAGTCTACGATTCGTCGAGCACGCCAGGCGGAAAAACGCCAGGCCCGGAACCGCGCCGCCCTGAGCGCGGTGAAAAGCTTGGTGAAGAAGGTTCAGACTGCCGTCGCCGACAAGAAGGTCGACGAAGCGAAAACCTCCTTGCAGCTGGCCACGTCTGCCCTGAGCAAGGCTGTGACCAAAGGCGTGTTGAAACCCAATACGGCCTCTCGCCGCATCTCCAGGCTCACCAGGCACGTGAATTCTTTGGCGGCTTCCCGCTGATCGTGCGGACATTCGAGAGAGTTTTCGTCCGAGACATCCCGGCTTCGGGCGGTCTCGGTCCGCCCTCTTGAGGCCGGTCGCAAAGTTCCAGAACAAGGCGATCAAGCAGCATCTCGGGCCTTCCCCCGCTTCCACCTTTCAGTCGAGCATCGGTTACGAGAAACCGTCTCAAGGCATCGCGTAAGTGCGGCTCGGCAAACTGTCCAAGAAATGAACGGACCTGGCTCACATCCATGCGCAGTTGTCTCGCCGCTTCACCTTCACGGCCCCCCTGCCTTACGAGATCCTTGACCTTCCAAAGCCGGCGGTATTGCCACGCCAGAGACCCGAGGATTCGCAACGGCGCCTCCCCGGCTTCAAGGTTGCGCGCGAGAATCTTCAACGCGGCCCCACGCCGGCGCCCGCCGATGGCAGCGGCTAAATCGAAGACGGATGCACCGGGTTGAGTGCCGCGCAATGCCACCACCTCGTCGCCCGACACGGGACGCCCCGCAGGAACATAGGACGCCAACTTTTCCATTTCATGCCTTACGGCATACAGCGATGCCCCGCAGGCCTCCTTCAGCAGGTGCAGCGCCTCGTCGTCGAGGCGGATGGCGAGACGGTCTGCCTCCTGCTTGAGCCAGGGCGCCAATTGCGAGTCCTTCAGTGGACCGCAATCGACGACCACGGATGTTTGGCTCAGCGTCTGTGTGAACTTTAAGCGGCCGTCGAGCTTCGCGGCGGCGAACACCAACGTCGTGGACTCATTGGGAGCTTTCAAATACGGAAGCAGCGCTTCGGTGTGCTTGGCGGCAAGTTTGTCGGCAGCTTTGACGATCACCAAGCGGCGCGGCGCAAAGACAGCGACCTCGGACGCACAGGCCACGATCTCTCCCCCCTCGGCCTCATCACCAAAGAATAGATCGCTATTGAAATCACCGCCGTCTCCGCCGAGCACCGCCTGTTTGATGGTCGACAGCGCGGCATCTCTGAGCAAATCCTCCTCGCCGATCACCGCGTACAAGGGAGCGGCGGCACCTGTCTTAAGCTGCATGGCGAGTTGAACGAGAGTGATCGTCTGAGGCATTTACGGCTTCAGCCCCGGCTCTGCCGAACCATTGGTGGTGACCGGCTTCGACAACCGGCCCGCTTCCAGCTGCACGAGGAAACGGGAGGCAAGATCCTCGGCAATGTACTGTCCGGCCTGCTCGAGCGCGCGGTTTTGGAGCACTCGATTGAATTGCAGATCCGACGTGACGAAAAACTCCGCCTGCCCCTTCGCCAAGTGGGACCATACCAGGCGCTTGGTTCTGGTTTCTTCAACTCTGACGGCGATCACGACCTCGGCCCTGCTTTCCAAGGTGGCCGTTTGGGTAAAGCTGAGTGTCGGCAAGACGACCGAGAGGATGTCGCCCGATAACACGAGGTCCGCCGCTTCTCCTTCGGGCACCACCTCGGCACCGCTGCCCGCCGAAAACTCATGCCGGAGATAATTCGTGAACCGCGTTTCGAGGTTGGGCTCGAAGGTGCCGTTCCGCAGAGTGCGGATCGTCACACGCGGCGGAGGGGCGGACGAGGCCTGCACAGGGGCCCCTCCGATCGTGGGTCCGGCCCCTTCGACGCGGAACTGATATCCGCAGCCAATCAACAGCAGGCAAGAGATCGGCGGCAACAGGGAACACACCGCCACTCGGCGTAACCATAACGTTGGCGACTGCGTCATTGCCACAGGTTCGTCACTCGAGGTTGAGAGATGTTTTGACCATCACCGATTCAAACCACAAAATTAATGAGCTTCTTCTCGACATAGACGACTTTTTTCGCTTCCTTGCCTTGAAGCCATTCCGCCGCTTCGTGGCGGGCAAGGGCTTCGACTTCCTGTCGCCCGGCATCGACCCCAACCTCGATCCTTCCGCGCAGCTTGCCGTTGACCTGCACGGGGATCGTCAGGCGGTCGCTGACGGTCAGCGCGGGATCAAACACGGGCCATGCCTGCTGCGAAATGCTCGGCGGATGCCCGAGCAGCGACCACAACTCTTCAGCGAGATGCGGCGCAAAGGGCGACAGCAGCAGGACGAATGGTTCGATCAGGCTGCGAGGACGCTGCTCGAGCTTGGTCATTTCATTGGTGAAGACCATCATCTGGGAAATCGCCGTGTTGAAACGCAGGTGCTCGACGTCCTCCGTCACTTTCTTGATCGTCTGATGGAGAATCCGCTGCTGCTCGACCGCGGGAGCGGAGGACACGATCGCGGCAGACAGGCGGCCTTCGTCGTTGACGATGAGGCGCCAGACCCGTTCGAGAAACCGCGTGACCCCTTCGACGCCGCGGGTGCTCCATGGTTTCATGGCTTCCAACGGCCCCATGAACATCTCATAAAGCCGGACTGCGTCCGCGCCGAATCGGTCGATCATCTCGTCGGGATTGACGACGTTGCCGCGCGATTTGGACATTTTCTGATTGTCTTCGCCGAGCACGATGCCCTGATGCACGAGTTTCTTGAAGGGTTCCAGCGTCGTGACGACGCCGATGTCGTAGAGCACCTTGTGCCAGAACCGGGAATACAAGAGATGCAAGACGGCGTGCTCGCTGCCGCCGATGTAGAGATCCACCGGCATCCAATACCGCTCTTTTTGAGGATCGATCAACCGGTGGGCATTGTGCGGATCGATGAAACGGAGATAGTACCAGCAGGACCCGGCCCATTGCGGCATGGTGTTCGTTTCCCGCCGTGCCGGCTTGCCTCCGGAGGGATCCGTCGTCGTCAGCCAAGCCTCGAGGTTCGCCAGAGGGCTCTCGCCGGTGCCTGACGGCGCAAAGTTTGTCGTTTCGGGCAATGTCAGCGGCAGTTGCTGTTCAGGCAAGGGCTGAGGGACGCCATCGACCCATATAATCGGGAAGGGCTCGCCCCAGTAGCGCTGGCGGGCGAACAACCAATCGCGAAGTTTATAGTTGACGGACTTCCGGCCTTTGCGGATTGATTCGAGCCAAGCCGTGATTTTCGGAATCGCATCGACCGGCGTCAGCCCATCGATCGAGAACCGCCCGTCAGGCGTCGTGGAGTTGGTGACCGTGCCCTGTTCGGTCTCAACGAAAGCTTCCTTCTCGACGTCGCCGCCCCCAATCACCTCCCGGATTGGCAGCGAGTAGGTTTTGGCAAACGCCCAGTCGCGCGCATCATGGGCCGGGACGGCCATGATGGCGCCGGTGCCGTATCCCATCAAGACATAGTCGGCGATCCAGATCGGCAACCGCTCGTCATTCACCGGATTAGTCGCATAGCCTCCAGTGAACACACCGGTTTTGTCCTTTTCCAATTCCTGGCGCTGTAGATCGCTCTTCCGTGCGGCCGCCTGCCGATAAGCCTCCACGGCCTGTCGTCGCTCGGGCGTCGTGACCACGTCGACGAGCGGATGTTCGGGCGCCAACACCATATACGTCGCGCCGAACAGCGTATCGGGACGCGTAGTGAAGATTCGAATGTTCCCATGGATGCCGGCGAGGCCGAATTCCACTTCAGCGCCGATCGACCGGCCGATCCAGTTCTTTTGCATCTCGAGTGTGCTCGCGGGCCATTGGACCAACGACAGATCGTCCAATAACCGGTCCGCATAGGCGGTGATCTTGAGCACCCACTGGCGCATCGGCTTGCGGATGACGTCGAACCCTCCGACTTCGCTCTTGCCGTCGACGATCTCCTCGTTGGCGAGCACGGTACCGAGCGCCGGGCACCAATTGACCGGGACTTCCGCCACGTAGGCCAGTCCACGCTCGAACAGTTGCAAGAAAATCCATTGCGTCCAGCGGTAGTAATCAGGATCGGTCGTGCTGAGCTCGCGGTCCCAGTCGTAGGACAGTCCGACGCGCTTCATCTGCCGCTTGAAGGTCGCGATATTTTGAGCGGTCGTAATGGCCGGGGGGGTGCCGGTCTTGACGGCATATTGTTCCGCCGGCAACCCGAAGGCATCCCATCCCATCGGATGAAGCACGTTAAAGCCCTTCATCCGCTTGTAGCGGGACACGATGTCGGTCGCCGTGTACCCTTCGAGGTGGCCGACATGTAGACCAGAGCCGGAGGGATAGGGGAACATGTCGAGGCAGTAAAACTTAGGCTTAGAGGGATCATCGACGGCGCGGAACGGACGCTGCTCCTCCCAGTAGGCCTGCCACTTCGATTCAATGGCGTGATGATCGTAGGTCTTACTCATTGGCGGTCGAATGCGTGATCGTGGGTTCTGTGATAACCAGCGAATCTAACACAGGCGGGAAAGCCCCAACAAGGATGCGCGAACCGGATACGATCCATGAGTGGCCAATGGAATGCATTGGCCACTCGACGCGCAAGGGCTGCTAAAAATGATAGCCGAGGCCGAAGGCAAGGATATGCGCGCTATAGTCTCCTTTGAGGCCGCCTGTGGCAGCAGTGGGAGTGGAATCCGAGAAATTGAAGCTCGCACGGTTATATTTCCACTCACCGAAGAGTGCTACATGCTGAGTCACTAAGAATCGTAGCCCAAGCTGGGTGTTGAGACCCACTTTCGTGTCCGAAGATGATTCATCACTTGCACTGTCGTGAATACGCGCAAAAAACACTCCCATCCCCACACCCGCGTACGGTTGAAACCGCTCGCCGGGATAACGAACAACGACATTGATAGGAGCCCAGTTTAGAACACGAACATGTTGACCAATAACTGAGCCGGAAGCGGCTCCGATTCCGGCAGCGGTGACGGTGACGTTCTGCTGCTTTAAATTCGGATTTGTATTGAAGACCTCAGTCTCGATACCAAGCCATTTGACCGAATCAAAGTAGTAGCCAAGTTTTCCCCCGTACATAAACGAATTCTGAAGACTGAGGTCCGAGAATTTCAAACCGGCCAGGCTGTCGACTCCTTCAACATTACTAAACTTATTTGGGATCGACGCACCCACCTGCCCCGCGACATACGTTTCGGCTCGACTAGGAGAGCAGACGAGCAGCAAGACAACGAGTGCCAGCAACCCAACTCGCCGGTTCGCGCATTTTGTCATGCAAGTTCCTCCCATAATAGATTGATCAAGCTGGGGGATCATCACCTCGATGATTGTCCCTAGCGAATTCGCCGGTCGTGTATCATGCAGCAAGAGAGCCGTCAATGCCGAACGTCCTGTTTTGTCTGACAAATTGCACGCATTACAAGCAGCTTACAATACGCAAAGCACAATGAAGCTCTTCGCCGAATATCTGTTCCCACGGCTCATGGATTGGATCATGAGCGGAAATGAGTTTGCACGGCTCCGATCAGAGCTTCTCAAAGAGGCATACGGTGAGGTGTTGGAGATCGGCTACGGCACGGGACTGAATCTGCCGCATTATCCCGCCGGCTTGTCCCGTCTGACGATGGTCGATCCTGCGTGCCTTCTCCCGTCGAGGGTGCAGCAACGCAGCGCGGGCGTCCCATTTCCGGTGGTCGTTGAACAAGGCGGAGCCGAGTCCTTGGCCTTTCCCGACCGGCGATTTGACACGGTGGTCAGCACATGGACGCTCTGTACCATCGCCGACGCTCAGCAGGCGCTGCGGGAGATCAGGCGAGTGCTCAAGCCGACCGGTCGATTTTAATTTCTCGGGCATGGACGGAGCGACGTTCCACGTGTGGCGGCCTGGCAGGATCGGCTTAATCCTCTTCAACGTGTGATCGCCTGCGGATGCAATCTCAATCGTCCGATCAACGAGCTTATCCAACGCAGCGGGCTCCGCCTCATCCACATGCACCGGTTCCAACTGCCTCAGGTGCCGCGCCTGATCGGTGAAATGTACCAGGGCCATGCCGGCCCCGCGGTCGATCGTTGATTGACCGCTCATGCTTTGCCGTTGAGAAGGGCGGGGAGGTGCTCGATCGATGTAAAACTCGACGAGCGCACGGCGGGCAACTGGCTGCTGGATTTTGCGCTGTGAATAACGGCCTCGATGCCGTAGTGCTTCGCAGCCGCCAGACAGCTCTCATCGTCATCGACAAAAAGAGAGCGGCGGGGGTCGAATCGGATGAGCAACTCGCAGGCCGGCCAGTATTCCGGCCGCATCTTGAGATACCCCACTTCAAACGCATCGACGATCCGATCGACATAGCGGTTCAGGCCCGTCTTGGCAGCTTTCACGGCGACGCCGGTGTGATGGGCATTCGTCAGGACGATGATGCGCTTGCCTCTTGCGCGAACCGCCTGTAAAAAGGCTTCGGCCCCCGGCAAGAATCCGATCATGTGCTGCAATTCGTGATGCATCCTGACGACATCGATGCCGACCCGGCCGCTCCAGTAGTCCAAGTCGGTCCAGGCTAATTCGCCTTCGACGGACCGATACATCGCCATCAACCGCTCACGCGACGCGTCGAATGACAGCCCCTCCTTCGCCGCATAGCGCCGCGGCAGCTCCTCTTCGAAGAAAAAATTGTCGAAATGGCGGTCGAGCAACGTCCCGTCCATGTCGACCAGGACATGATCGATCCGATCCCAATTGACGGAGCACCGGGCGCTGAATTGTGTGTCGTGAGACATCACCACATCGACAAGTACCAACACCGTGGTCCTAAAAGCTGCGTTACGGCAGTATATCGGACAAGGGGAACGAAGACGAGCGGTTGTCTTTCACAAAATTCGTGTGTTACCGTCCGCCACGGTCTATTGGCTTTCAGATACCATGCCTTCATCCACCGCACCCAGTGCAGTGTTGCTTCCTACGGTCGCCATCATCGGTCGGCCCAACGTTGGCAAATCCACTCTGTTCAACCGCATTCTCGGAAAGAAGACGGCCATCGTCGACGACGTCCCCGGCGTCACGCGAGACCGCAATTATGCCGAGGCGAATTACCGCAACCGCCCGTTCCGGCTCGTCGATACGGGAGGACTGGAGCCCTCCGCATCGGAAGGCATGCTGGCCTTGATCAAGCGCCAGTCCGAGGTTGCCATCGCCGAAGCCGATATTCTCGTGCTGCTCATGGACGGCCGCACCGGGGTGATGCCGCAAGATCAGGAAGTCATCCGCCTCTTGCGTGGATCGACGAAACCGTTGTTCGTCGCCGTCAACAAAATCGATACGCCGAAGGTGGACGCGCTGATCGCTGATTTCTACCAACTCGGGATCGAACATCTGTATCCCGTCTCTGCCGAACATGGCCTGGGCGTCGCCGAGCTGTTGGACGCCATTTACGAGTCGCTGCCTTCCACAGACGGTCCCTCTGCGCAGGACGTGATGCCCAAAATCGCGATCGTCGGCCGGCCGAACGTCGGGAAATCGACCCTTCTCAATGCCGTGCTGGGCGAGGAGCGCGCGGTCGTCAGCGATGTGCCCGGCACGACGAGAGACGCCATTGATTCGCTGGTCGTGTACGAGGAGCGCCGCTACCTTTTTACCGATACGGCCGGCATCAGGCGAAGAGGAAAAATCGATCGTGGAATCGAGGGCTACAGCGTGGCGCGTTCGCTCCGGGCCATCGGGCGATCGGATGTGGCCGTGCTGCTGCTGGACGCGGAGGAAGGGATTACCGAGCAGGATACCAAGATCGCCGGCATTGTGATTCGTCAGGGCCGCTCATGCATTCTCATGGTCAACAAATGGGATCTCCGGCAAGGCGACGCTCAGGCTCGACAGACATACGAGAAGGATCTCAAGCGGCGTTTTCCCTTCCTCGCCTGGGCGCCCGTCCTGTTTGGCGCCGCGGTGAAGCCCGAGTCGCTCCGCCGCCTGTTCCCTTTGATCGACGAGGTCTTTACCTCCTTTTCGACACGCATCCCCACCGGACAGCTCAATCAATTCCTCCAGAATCTTCTTGAGGTGCATCCATTGCCGGCGCGAAAAGGCAAGCCCGAGCAAATCACGAAATCCGCGTTCATAACGCAGGTCGCCGTTCAGCCTCCTGTCTTTGCGTTGTTTGTCGGCCATCCGGAAAACATCACCAAACCCTATCTGCGCTTTTTGGAAAATCAGATCCGTGAGACGTACAAATTTTCGGGGACGCCGATCCGTCTGCTCGTCAGAAAGAAATAGTCGGGGCATACGAAGGCCCTTTCGGCTTGACTCCTCCACACCATCATGGTTAATTCCTGCCGGCAGGTCCGCCTTGCCGAGGCCGTAATCAAGGGTCGTCCGACGACACACACCAACACCCGTTACGTACTTTGATGCATGCTCCAAAGCTGCAGCGGTTCTTTGGCCTTCTCGCCCTGTTTTCAGCGAATACGCTCGTCGTCGGAGCGCTGTACGGTTCATCGGCAGAGGCCCAGTCACCTTCGCCTGAACCCGAAGCGCCGGCGCAAGCACCGTCCGTGGATGCGCCGCCTGCTCCTCCTGTGCCGGTCGAGGTCGACCCTTCGATCACGTTGAAAGGCTGTCTCTTAT
>JBKPKC010000241.1:0-2812 GCA_046765595.1 Nitrospirota bacterium | reverse complement strand
GAATGAGGCAGGCCTTCGGGACCGCCCCCGGTTCTGCCCAGCGCTTCGTCCGTTTTGACGCCTCCGGTGCGTGAATTCGCGATTTTCTGGAGCTGCATTTTGATTTTTTCTTTAGCGAGTTTCCCGCCCTTGAGCCGATTGCAGGCTTCGACGACTTCTTCAATATAGAGCTCGAAGATGTTGCGCCGTCGGTATTCGCTCGCCGCCCGTTCTCGACGCCGAAGGAAGAGCCCGAGACGTCTGCCGCATTCGCGTAACGCCAAGGTGATTTCCTTCTGAATCTCGTCGTAGTCGGCGATCGCCTCCTTCGATTCGCTGGTGAACGGCACCCACACCGAGGCCATGTGAACGAAGATCACCATCGGCCCGGCCGGCAACGCACCGCGGGATTGCGGGACGCCGTAATTTTTCCACGTCGTATTCAGCGCAGCTTTAAACGTGGCACAGGCTGATTGCTGGTACAGCAGGGGGACGCGATTCGCATAGCGGATGACTCGCGCCAGTTCGGCGTCGTTCTCCTCCTCCTCACCTTCTGCTTTCGGGCCGGCCGGCTGCTCGGATTTGGGCTGATCTCCCGGCCGGTTGCCGTAGGCCAATCCTGCTTCAATGACGAAGGGGTTGCCTCGATACACCGCCGGCGGACGGCTCACGGCGGTATAGAACTCGCCTTTGATCTGTTTGTACAACCCCGAGAGAATCGCCTTTTCGCCGATCGGCGAAAGACAATTGGTCGGAGGCGCCATGATTTTGGTGCTTTGGATCGTGCGATAGAGCGTCTCGGCGGCTGTTCCTTTGAGCTCGCGCGGCTTGAGCGCGTGAGGAATCTTCGCGGCCTTGCACATGTCCTCGGCCAGCTGCGGAGACACGCGGCAGAAATCGGCGGCGAGAAAGCCGGCGACGGTCTGACTTTTGGCGTCCTGCAGCATCTTCAGAAGCATGCCGAATTCGATGCCGTAGGGATCCGGCTTGATTTCGCGTGGGGAAGGCGGCAACTCATGATACGTCCGCGCATATTCTTTGGTCTCGCCTTCCGGCGTCTGGTACACGAGCCGGACATGCGGGTTGGCAATGGTCGTTTGTTCCAGCCATTCGTCGACCGACGCGCGACCTTTCTGGTATTTGCCTTCGACCTCTAGCACGACCTGCGTCCCTTGAGGTTGGTCCCATTCAATCTGCTTGTTCTCATGGACCAGGGGTTCGTTTTTCTTCGTATCGATTTGTACTTCGAAAAAGTGGGCAGCGGCCCTTGGGCCGGTCCGTGAGATGATCTTGACCGGCTTGCCGGTCGTGAGTTGTCCATACATGCCGGCTGCGGAGATGCCGATGCCCTGCTGGCCGCGGCTCATCCGCATGCGGTGAAACTTGGAGCCGTAGAGCAGCTTGGCAAAAATCCGTGGAATCTGCTGGCGAATGATTCCCGGCCCGTTGTCCGTGACGGTGATCCGGAATTTCGTGGCTTGGCTGGGCGCGACCGGCTCGCCGTTCGGGACGACCTCGAGCCTGACGGTGACGTCCGGCAGGATGCCGGCTTCTTCGCAGGCGTCGAGCGCATTATCCACGGCTTCTTTCACGCAAGTGAGCAGGGCCTTGCGCGGATTATCGAAACCCAGCAGGTGCCGGTTCTTCGTGAAAAACTCCGATACGGAAATTTCCCGCTGCCGCGCACCCATCTCCACCGCGGTCACCTGCTGCTGCGGCGGCTTCTTTTGGACGGCTGGATCGGAACCTGACGGGCGGGCTTCTGGCACTGCTGTCGACGTCTGCTTCTTCGGCATTCACCCTCGTTCTGATGTTCGCGTGCGTCTTGGTATCACAAAAGATGTCCGGTGGCAACGGTGATCGATCCGGCCTCCCGGCCTCAGCACATGATCATCATCATGAGGCACGCACGGTACATTAGTTTTCTTGACGGTCATGGCAGAGAAGCCTATCGTATCGTCTGTGGGGGGAGATAACGCCCCGGGGGAATATGGTTCATCAGGGGGCCGAGCGCTGAGGATGGTGTGCAAGCCCAGCTCGTACTGGGAAGCCTAAAGTCCTCCCAAGGTCTCCACCGTACCTACTCACTCTCGGTAGGTGCGTGCTCCTCCCACACATTTTACTCCTGCCTCCTCGCTCTCGCTTCGTTGTCTGCCGAGTCATCGATTCTCCATTCTCAGGACAATCATCGCTGCGGTCTTGCGCGTGACGGCGGCCGCGGCATGCGAATTGTCGATCCCCATTTTCTGTGGATAAGCCTGTGAACAACAATCGAGTTGCTGTTGGGTATGCGGGATTTAAGGCATCTGTCGAGCAAACTGCCTAATTTTTGGGCATTGGTGTTCAGCCGGTTCGACCCCAAGTAATAGTGGCGTAGAGAATCTCAAGGTCAACTGCTTTGCATCTCCGTCACATGATCGCGTGTCCTCGCTGTGGATGCGGCATTTGTGTGTTACAGCCCGATGAATATCCACAGCCGCAAGCGTTCTCACACGCCCCGCGTGCATTCGACAAGTCTGTCGAGGCGAATCGTACTGCTCTGGAATGAGATCCAAAAACTCGACGTCGATGAGACCTAGGAAAAGCACAAGAGCGGGATCAGATCCGCGAAGCTCACGCAACCATTGGACGTTACGAAAACACGGATCGCCATACCGACACCAGCCAGTTCTTGATGCTGGCGAACCAGCCTTCGTCGGGCGGAGGTGCGGTGTGTTTCACCGGAGCTACGGCGGGCGGCGGCGCAGGCGTCGGTTGTGGCGCGGGCTGGGACGGCGTGACAGCAGGGGCAGGAGGGAGAGGCAAGTCCTGAGCTAACGGAATGGTCGAAGGA
>JBKPKC010000240.1:0-6648 GCA_046765595.1 Nitrospirota bacterium | reverse complement strand
GAGCACGAAGCGAATGATTCTTTGGATGAGCCCTCCGCTTGATTCCACGGTGGCGCCGTTCGCCGATTGTCCACGATTTAGGCGCCCGTCAGATTCTCTCCACCATGCATGCGAAGCCGCCCGTCGATAAAGAGCGGCTGGATCGTCTGCTGGTCGACCAGGGCCTCGTCGCGAGCCGGGAGGCGGCGGTCCGGACGATTTTAGCCGGAGGCGTCTTGGTCGACGGCGCAATCGTCGATAAGCCGGCCAAGCTCGTCACCCGCGGCGCTCATATTGAAGTCGAACGCCCGGCCGCATTTGTCAGCCGTGCCGGAGAGAAGTTGGCGGCCGCGCTCGACACCTTTTCGATCGATCCCTGCGGGGTGACCGCAATGGACGTCGGATGTTCGACCGGCGGCTTCACCGACTGTCTTCTCCAGCGCGGGGCGCAGCGAGTGTACGCGGTGGACGTCGGATATGGTCTCATCGATTGGAAACTCCGCCAGGATCCCCGGGTCCTCTTGCTTGAACGGACGAATATCCGGTACATAGACCGGTCGCATATTCGCGAACGGATCGACCTCGCCGTGATCGACGTGTCATTTATTTCTCTGACGCTGGTGCTGCCGAACGTCGTGCCGCTCTTGTGCGAGCAGGGACGAGTGGTGGCCCTCATCAAACCGCAATTTGAAGTCGGGAAGGGGAAGGTGGGTTCCGGAGGAATCGTGCGCGATGAGGCGCAGCGTCGGGCCGTGACGGAGAAGATTATTTCGTGCGCCCGCGGTCTCGCGCTTGAGGCCGCCGGTGTTCTGGACTCTCCGGTCAAGGGCCGAAAGGGTAATCAGGAAATTCTTGTGAGCTTCGTTCGCCAAGGTATAATCACTCCCTCGGAGAGACGGTCGAACGTGGAGGAGGCATGAAAGTTCTCGTGACGGGCGGGGCCGGATTCATCGGCTCTCATCTGGTAGATCGGTTGGTTATGGAGGGCCACGAGGCGGTCGTGGTCGACAATCTGGCGACGGGAAACCGGCGGAACATCAATCGTGCTGCCCGCTTTTATAAGATGGATATCCAAAGCTGGCGTCTCGAGCGGGTCTTTCGCAATGAACGTCCCAACGTCGTGATGCATCTGGCCGCCCAAATGGACGTCCGGAAGTCGGTGGAAGATCCGATGTTTGACGCCCAAGTCAATGTTCTCGGCACCTTGAACGTCTTGCAGCAAGCGGTCAAGCACGGTGTGCGGAAGGTTATCTTTTCTTCTTCAGGAGGAGCGATTTACGGCGAACAGGAGACGTATCCGGCGCCCGAAAGCCATGTCATGAAGCCATTGTCTCCCTACGGTTTGAGCAAACTCTGCGGAGAACAATACCTCTCCTACTTTCAGCGCGTCAGCGGCCTTCAGGCCGTCAGTCTTCGCTACGCAAATGTCTACGGTCCGCGCCAGGATCCTGAGGGCGAAGCGGGCGTCGTGGCCATTTTCATTCAGAAGATGCTGAACAATGAGCAGGCCGTGATCAATGGCAATGGCCGGCAGACCAGGGACTTTGTGTTCGTCGAGGATGTCGTCGAGGCAAACCTCGCCATGATGGGACAGGACACGCAGGGAATCTACAACGTCGGCACCGGTGTGGAAACGTCCATCAATGATCTCTTTCGAATTCTTGTCCAGCACACGGGATCGAACAGTAAAGAAATCCACGGCCCGGCCAAGAAGGGAGAGCAGGCCCGAAGCGTCATCGACAGTACGAAGCTGCGCCAGGAAGTGTCCTGGGAACCGAAGGCTGATCTGAGCGAAGGATTAAAAAAGACCGTCGATTACTTCAGGGACCGCATGCATTGAACCCGCGGCTCGTGGGCCTGCTGCTAATATCTGGGAACCGAACGGTCAACCTGCGCCGACCAGGCATCGATGCCCCCTACCAAGTTCTTCACATTCGGGAACCCCTGTTGGAGGAGGAAGTTAGTTGCATCGGCACTCCTCATGCCATGATGACAGATGGCGATGATTTCGGCGTCCCGTGTCAGTTTTCCCAAGGCGTGAGGAAGGGTGGCGAGCGGGATTAGGGTCGAGCCATTGAGTTTGGCAAGGTCATATTCCCACTGCTCACGGACATCGAGGAGCACCAGTTGATCGCCCCTGTCGAGTCTGCTCTTGAGTTCCGTTGGAGTGATCGTATAACCCATGGATTGCCTCCGTATCCGACGCGAAGACCATCATAAGTGAGCCTCGAAAACACTGTCAATGTGGCCGATGCTCCTGTCCGACGTAGGATGACCAGCGAGAGGTGTTGTCTACGCAGTTCCCCCGAGGACAATATTTGTTCATTTTTGTCGTTGATTCTGCATATTCCCAACAGGCCTACGGACCAACACGCGGTGGAGGTATGGCCGATAGGAACAAAACCAAAACGTAACACCTTGAATATACTGACCGTGTGTCATTTATGTTTCTAGGTAGGGCACGGTACTTGCTCACGGAGGACTCGCTCAGGAGAACTTGGTGTCTAGGTCGATGAGAGCCTCATCCAGCAGGGTGCTGGTAGTGGTGGTCACGACCTCGAATCGCCGGGAGGCGATCCGGATCGCGCAAGCGGTGGTCGGAAAGAAACTCGCGGCGTGCGGCAATATCATCCCGTCGGTGACCTCGATTTTCCGGTGGAAAGGACAGATCGAAAAAAGTCGTGAGGCGCTGCTGATCATGAAAACAAGCGCTCGTCGGTATGCTGCTCTTGAACGGCTGGTTCGGTCGGTGCACTCATATGAAGTTCCCGAGATCATTGCATTGACCGTAGAGAAGGGACTGCATCCATATCTTGAGTGGGTTCACAAAGAAACCACTATAGATTGAGTTCCCATCGCAACTCACGAACCAAATGAGGGGTTGACCAAAGCAGCCTAGATGGGTACACTCGGAATCGATACCTAGGTATGTGAAGGCGCCCTGGCAGCAGGGAGTGAACGACATGGCACAAATACATGGCGTAGAGTCCAACGATTCTTATACGGTGGTCATTTTCCGCGGTTCGACTGCCAAACCGCTCCGCTTCAGTTTCCCTCGGAAATTTGTTCGTAAGATGTTGATTCTAGGGGCGATTCTTATCGCTGCCGACCTCCTCGTCATTTCCCATTATGTGGTCAGAACGGGAGAGGTCTGGGAATTGTCGGCCTTCCGCGCTGAAGCGCTGAGCGCCAGGCAACAGACCGTCGCCTTCTCGACCGCTGTTGATGACTTGAAGAAGCGCCTCACGAGCATGAAGGAAGTCAACCAGCGGCTTCGGGTCATGCTGGGAATTGAAACACCAAAGACCGGCGACCAGTTCAACGGTCGAGGCGGCGAAGAGACTCCTCTCCCTGAAGGCAGCACCATCCATTCCTTAGACAAACCGGCCAGCGGCGAATCTGACCTTCAGTTGGGCGGTGTTCCTGGCGAGAATGACGTGGCTGGGCAGCGGTCCAAATCACAGGTTGAGGCAGATCTGGCGGCTGCGGTGAAGGAAAGCATCGTCTGGCTGGGCAAAGAAGCAGATGCACAAGAACAATCGCTCCAGGAACTTTCTGTCGCCGCTGAGCAGAAGTCGTCCCGCTGGGCTGCCACGCCTTCCATATGGCCGGTGAAGGGATGGGTGACGTCAGGGTTCGGACCCCGCGTCTCACCGTTCACCGAAAAGCCGGCATGGCATGACGGTCTGGATATCGGCGCGGCGGCCAACGCGCCAGTGCAAGCTCCGGCTCAAGGACGTGTTACCAGCGTTGGCTTCGATCCCAAGCTGGGCAATGTCGTCAAACTTGACCACGGATATGGAATCGAGACGCTGTACGGCCATTTGGCCAAGGCTCTGGTGAAGGAAGGGCAGCGCGTCAAGCGGGGCGACGTCGTCGGGTTGGTCGGAAGCAGCGGACTCGCCACCGGGCCCCACCTGCATTACATGGTGAAGGTGAACGGGCAGACGTTTGATCCCACGAAGTTCATTCTCGACTAAGGCAGTCGTTCCCTCCGTCTATCACGCGCTATGTCGTTAGGCATAGCGCGTATTTTTTTGACCGGTCACTGACGCTGTTCTCTAGGCGCCGCCGCTGCGAGAACGTCGTTCTTTACGTTGTCTATGAGCGACCTCGAGATTGCGCGAGCCTATCAGCCTGTTCCCATTCAGGAATTGGCCCAACGACTCGGGTTGTCTGCGGATGAGTTTCACCCATACGGAAGACATAAGGGCAAAATCAGTCTCTCGGCAGTCGACCGCCTCAAGGACAAACCGCGCGGCCGATACATCCTTGTGACAGCTGTCAATCCTACGCCGTTGGGTGAAGGCAAAACGACGACCTCGATCGGCCTGGCGATGGGTATGTGCCGAGTCGGCCAGCGTGCGGTGGTGACGCTGCGGCAGCCGTCACTTGGTCCGGTGTTTGGCATCAAAGGCGGAGGGACCGGCGGAGGACGCGCTCAGGTCGTCCCTATGGAGGACATCAATCTGCATTTGACTGGCGATGCGCACGCGGTGGCCTCAAGCCATAATCTGCTGTCGGCCTTCGTCGACAACCATGTGTTCCATGGCAATCCGCTCCGCATTGATCCGAAGCGATTGTCATGGCCGCGAGCGATGGGGATCAGTGACCGGGCGCTCAGGCGGATCTCGCTTAACGAAGACGCAGGCCATCGGCCGGATCAATTCGTCATTACGGAAGCCTCCGAAGTCATGGCCATCCTGGCGTTAGCCAGAGACCGCTTGGATCTGCGCCGCCGCCTAGGGGACATCGTCGTCGGCTTGAACCTCGAGGGAAAACCGGTGACCGCAGAAGCCCTCTCCTGTGGGGGATCGATGGCGGTATTGCTCAAGGACGCTTTATTGCCCAATTTGGTTCAGACGCTCGAGGGTACTCCCGCGTTGGTCCATTCCGGGCCATTCGGCAATATCGCTCACGGAAACTGTTCGATCGTCTCGGACGCCATCGCGACGCGCTGCGCCGATTATGTGGTCACGGAAGCCGGTTTCGGAAGCGATTTAGGCGCGGAAAAATTCTTCAACATCAAATGCCGGGTGTCCGGACTGGTGCCGGCTGCGGCGGTGGTGGTCGCGACGTTACGCGCGCTCAAACTGCATGGGGGCGGCGGGTTGGTGAAGGCGGGGGCGCCGCTTCCCGTCGGCTTGTCGGGACCCAATCAGGAGGCACTGGTTCGCGGGTTCCCAAACCTGGAGCAGCACATCGCGAACGTCAAGGCCCATGGCATTCCCGTCGTCGTCGCGATCAATGCCTTCAAGCACGACTCCGCCTCGGAGTTGCAATGGCTTCGCCAGCAGGCTTGCAAGGCCGGCGCTGTGGAAGCGGCCGTCTCGACGCATTACGCCGATGGAGGAAAGGGGTCTGAGGAACTCGCACGAGCCGTGATCCGTGCGGCGGCGCTGCCGTCGTCATTTTCGCATCTCTATGATCTCAACTGGCCGATCAAAAAGAAAATAGAAACGATCGCGATCAACATGTACGGCGCGTCGGGGGTGTCGTTCGAGCCGCAGGCGGAACGGGACATCGACCTGATCCAGCAGTTGAAGTACGATGCGTTGCCGGTCTGCATGGCGAAGACGCCGTTGTCCCTGTCACATGATCCGACGCTCAAGGGCCGCCCATCGGGATTCACCGTGCCAATTAAAGAGGTCCGTCTCCTGGCCGGCGCGGGGTTCCTCACGGCCGTATGCTCGGGCATTCAGTTGATGCCGGGGTTGCCCACGAGGCCGGCCGGAGAACGGATCGGCCTGGATCAAGAGGGCCGAACGGTGGGACTGTCGTAGCGTTCAGCGTTGTTTGAGATAGTGAAAAAATTCGGAATCGGGGCTCATGACGATGGTGGATCTGTCGTCGAACGATTTCTTATACGCTTCCATGGAGCGCGTAAAATCAAAAAACTTCGGATCCTGCCGATAGGCATCGGCATAGGTCCGGAAAGCTTTCGCGTCGCCTGAGCCGCGCAATTCTTCGGCTTCCTTATAGGCTTGCGCGACGATGATCTCCCGGTCCTTTTCGGCATCGGACCGGATCTTTTGCGCCTCTTCGGCGCCTTCGGCGCGATACTGCTTGGCCTGCTGCTCCCGCTCGGCTTGCATGCGCTGGAACACCGTCTTCTCGTTCTCCTGAGGCAAATCGGCGCGTTTGATGCGAACATCCTGAATGGTGATTCCGTAGGGCGACGCTTTGTCGTTGGCCCGCTGCGTCACGACCGTCATCAATTCCGCCCGCGCCGTCGAAACGATCTCCGCGAGGTCGTGGCGTCCCAATTCGACCCGCAACTCGGAATAGATGATGTCGTGAAGCCGTTGGAGCGCCCCGCGCTGGCTTTGAAAGTTCTGATAGACTTTGAGCGGATCGATGATGCGCCACTTGGCAAAGTTGTCGAGGAGCAACGTCTTCTTGTCCTGCGTGATGACGTCCTGGGCGTCGGAGTCATAATCCAGCAGACGTTTGTCGAAATAGGTGACTTCTTGCACGAACGGCACTTTGACATAGAGGCCTGGCTCCATCACCGTGCGGACCGGTTTCCCCAACTGGACGACAATGGCGGTTTGAGTGACATCGACGACGAACAACGGCGAGGCGCCCAAGACGAAGAGCGCAAAGAGAATGGCGATCACGCCAATGGTCAGGCCCTGCCTGCTCATCGTTCCCGTCCCTCTCCCGAGA
>JBKPKC010000239.1:0-5834 GCA_046765595.1 Nitrospirota bacterium | reverse complement strand
CGGCGTCGCCAGCCGGTATACGGATGACCATGACCGGGAATGGTGGGGACGCGCTGGGGCATGGATGTTGATTGCCAGCATCACGTGGATGGGACTCGGCGTACTGGTCGTGTTCGGGCCCGGGCTGTTGTCCTACACACCCGCCCTGATGAGCTCGCTGGGGGGAATCTCCGGAGTGATTTCGTTGGTGCTGGGATTCAGTTCGAGGACCAAGGCGACGGCCAAGTCCAAACCGAGCATGATGGATGTCGTGCTGGATCGGGCCGTCCGGTTGGCCGCACCGGTGTTCATCGCCTGCCTGCTGGTCCTTATCGCACTTCTCACGAGCGCCCTGATGAAAGGGTTGGGCGGTCTGCACGGCGTCGACCAGGATGGAACCATCGGCTTGCAGGTACCGCCGGATATCTGGGGGCATGCGATCGTCCTCCACAACAGTCCGCCTTGGCTCGTGATCGAGATGGCCGCGATTCTCGTAGCATTGGCCGGCGCGATGTCGCTCGTCATCAACATCAACAAGTTCTCCCTACATTCGATCTACCGCAATCGTTTGATACGGGCCTACCTGGGGGCCTCGCGCCTCGCCGAGTACCAGGAGGAACGCCGGCCGAACCTCTTCACCGGCTTCGATCCGAAGGACAATATCCAACTGCATCAGCTCGCACCGGACGCAAAGGTCCGTAAGCCTCTCCATATTCTGAACATCGCCATCAATCTGGTGCGCGGCGAAAATTTGGCCTGGCAACAGCGCAAAGCGCAGTCGTTTACCGCCTCTCCATTGTTCTGTGGAAGCTGGAATCTGGGATATCGCCGGTCCGGTGATTACGGGATCAACGGACAGCTGCGTAAGGCCATTACGCTCGGCACCGCGATGGCGATTTCCGGCGCCGCCGCCAGTCCGAACATGGGATACCACTCGGCACCGCCGGTCACGTTCCTGCTGGCCTTTTTCAACATACGACTTGGGTGGTGGTTGGGGAATCCGGGCCCCGCCGGACGCAATACATTCGATCTCGCCTACCCACGCATCTCCGTCCGGCCGATGCTGGCGGAAACGTTCGGACTGACGGATGCCGCTAATCCCTATGTGTATCTGTCGGACGGGGGTCATTTCGAAAACCTGGGACTCTATGAGATGGTGCTGCGGCGCTGCCACTACGTCGTGGTCAGCGACGGCAGCTGCGACAGCGACCGCACGTTTACGGACTTGGGCAACGCCATCCGCAAGATCCGTATCGACCTTGGGATTGATATTGAAATTGAGACGGAGATGCTGGAACTCCAGGGAGATAGTCGGCTGAGTCGCGCCCATTTTGCCTTGGGTTTGATCCGCTACGAGCGTGTCGATCCAGGCGCATCGCCCGGACTGCTGATCTACCTGAAGCCTTCATTGACGGGCAATGAGCCCGCCGACGTGACGGAGTACGCCAGCGGACATCCCGAGTTCCCCCACGAACCGACGGCCGACCAGTTTTTCGATGAATCGCAGTTCGAATCCTACCGCGCTCTCGGTTTTCACATTGCCGACAAGGTGTTCAGCCGTCCGATCACGAACCCGACCGGCGAAGCCGAGCAATTGTTCGAACGGTTTCGATCAGCGCGGTCGGCGTAAGCGCGCTGTCCGCAGCTTACGTCCAGGCAGGGGTCATCGCGCCGCTCGGTGTCCGCCACTGGGGGGACCATGCCAGCGTGACGACTTTGACGGAAATGTTGGCTTTGACGGCCTTGAGACTCATTGTCTCGAGCTTTTCCTGCAGCGGATCGCTGGCAGCGGCGAGCGCCTCGCTTTCGGTCTTGAATTGCGCTTCCAGATCGGTCAGTTGCTGCTGCAACGCTGCGACGTTTTCTTCCGCCAAGTTCACATCCTGAGATTCCATGAGCACCCGGCCGGCGCCGCGGATAGCGGTCGTGGCGCGGCCGATGTTCGTGGCACTAATCGTCTTCCGGCCTAAAAAGGCGCCCAGGATCGACGCGCCGACGGAAATGGCGGCCTGCATCTGACTGGACCGCACCTCCGCCTGCTGTTTGGCCTTTTGCTGCTCCGCCCGCCTGATCCTTTCCTGTAATGCCGCAATCTTCGGCGCATATTTCCGGCGGAGCGACTCGGCACCCCTGTCCCGCGCCTCTCTTCCCGACTGCTGCAACCGGACACGGAAATCTCGTTCCGACTCCTCGGGCTTCGATACCTCTCCCGTGCCCGGGCTTTTGAACACCTGAAGCTCTTGCGTCCGGTATAACCAGGCGCCGAATTCCTTGGCCCACGCCTCGTAGTTTTTGGCCTTGCCGGCGGCGGCCGGTGGATCGAGGAACGCCGCATTACCCTGAGGCGACTGTTCAAGATCCGCCGGCGCGACCTGTACGGGCACGGCGCGGTCCCAATCCACGCCGACCGCGCCGCCGGCCATCGGAACGGAGACCGTCACCTCTTGCCTCGCCTCGATGCCGCTTTTGCTGTCGGCAAACCGGACTTGAGCAGATCCCAACAGCATCGGCACGTAGACTAGTTCGCTGCCTTCTGGCTTGCTGCCGCGAATCGGCAGGAAGTGCTGTGGCACGTCCGGAGGAAGGATCGGACGTGCAGCCGAAGCGGTCAGCGTTGAAGGGGCATGGGTCAATGGAACGGTGACGGATTCGCCCTTTCTGTCCTTTTCTCGAGCGACCACTGACGGTTGACCTTTGACGGGTTCCATCAATGCCTTGATCTGCGATCGCGTGAGAGGACCTCTCAAATAGGAAAGACACCAGCGGGTCTCGAACACGACAGGCTCGTCCTCGTGGACGTTGTTCATGAGAAAGATCCGGTTGCCGAGGCCCGCGAGCGTCTGTTCCATACGGCCTTTGTCGAACTTCTTCCCGGCGCTCGACGAGGCGCCCTCAAGTCCTTCGAGCACACGGGCTTTGTCGCGCTCGGTTTGCAGCCGGCCGATGAACCAGGTTCCGGTATTGGCCAAGCCCTTGTAATCGAGATCGACGGGATTCTGAGTCGCCAAGACGACGCCCAGGCCGAAGGCGCGGGCCTGCTTCAACAGCGTCAGCAACGGCAGCTTGGACGGCGGATTGGCGACCGGCGGGAAATACCCGAAGATTTCGTCCATGTACAGCAGCGCACGCAGGCTTGTGGTCCCCGATTGACCGCGCATCCAACCGACGATTTGGCTGAGCAGGAGCGTGACGAAGAACATCCGCTCGCTGTCGCTCAGGTGCGCGATCGACACAATCGCGAGCCGCGGCTTCCCGGCGCCGGTGTACAGCAGCTGCTGAATGTCCAAGGGTGCGCCGTCGAGCCACGCTTGAAAACCCGGCGCGGCCAAGAGATTGTTCAGCTTCATCGCCAGCGCAAACCGGTCCTTCGAAGGGAAAAAGGCCTCGACATCCATCACACCGATCTTGCTTATCGGCGGCGACTGAATACCCTGGATCAACGCGGCGAGATCCACATCCGCGGCACGTGTCCAGGCATGGTTGAGAATGGTAGACAGGAGAATATGTTCGCGGCTCTGGATGGGATCGGCCTCGACACCGATCAAGCCGAGTAGTCCGGTCACGGTCGTCCCGATGCGCTCCCTGAGCATCTCGGTGTCGTTGCGGACATTTTCTTCAGGCGCGGCAAAGGATCTCAGAATGGAAATAGGAAGACCGGCATTGCTCCCGGGCGTGTAGATGACGGCATCCGCCGACTCTTTGAGCCGTTGGATACGCGCCCCGTCCTGTCCCCAGGAGGCCAGCCCTTTTTCCCACAGCTCTGCCTGCCCATTCGCGTACTCAGCGGCAGACACCCCCTTCTTCCGCGCGTCGTCTTCGTTGATCCACGGCAAAAAGTCTTCGCCCTTGAGGGCAGGAAACGTCAACAGCAGATTGCCGAGATCGCCCTTGGGATCGATGATGATGGCGGGGATGTTGTCGATCGCCGCTTCCTCAAGGAGCGAGAGACAGAGACCGGTCTTACCGCTTCCCGTCATCCCGACGCAGACGGCGTGAGTCACCAGGTCTTTCGAGTCGTACAGCAACCAGCCGGGCTTCGCCTGCTTCGACGGGAGGTCATAGGGCCGGCCAAGGTAGAAGACACCGAGCCGCTCGAAGTCCTGTGCCGCGCCTGGTCCCGCGGTTTTTTCGGTCGCCTGAGGAGCCTTCTTGCGTGGCATCGCTTCTCCGTCGCAGAAACAAGGATGAAGGCGTCGTGGCGCATTGTAGGATGCAGGCTCAACCGCTGCAAGACCAGGCGTTGCGCGGGCTAAAAAGGAAGAAGGACTTTTGGCGATACGCGGATGAGCACCCGGAAAGCGGCAATCGCCGCCTTCCGGGGCGCGGGAGAGGCTAGCTGCCGCAGGCGACCTTCATGGACTCGATGTCGTTACTCATGTCCAGCTTCCCGAGCTTGGGAACGCGTTGCCCGGGAGCAAAGGCGAGCTCCGTCCCTTTGAAATCCTTTTCAGAATAGGCCTTGACGCGTGCGTTGGAACCGACAATCACGCTTTCGATGTCATTGTTCCAATTCTTTCCGCCCAAGTCCTTCAGTGAAGCGAATTCTTTCGGGCCTTGTATCTTGTAATGAGCATCGTCCATGTCGAAATTGTCATCGTCGAAGACCTCGATATAGCAATTTTTATCGATGACCTGCGTTTCCAGGTCGGCGGCAAACGCCGGCACGGCGAAAACCGCAATCGCCGCGATCATCGAGAGCCCAATTTTTAGCAATGCCATGATATGCTCCTTTGTCTGGCGGACGTGTTCTACTCGCTGCGGCTATCGGAGAATTCCGATAAACCACAAGAGGACCAGCAGGCTCACCGGTACTCCGAGCAGCCACAAGATAACGCCCTTCCCCATTGCTCCCATAGGTCCCTCCGTTCAACCTCCTGCTCTCGCCCGTTACCGCAACAGCGAAGGCTCTTGCGTCAGCGCATGATTCAACGTGCTGATCATTCGAAGATGCGCGCGGTTGTCCTCGCGAAGGTCGGCGGCAAACAGCTCGGCATGTCGCTGCTGCAGCACGCGTCCGAAGTCCGCCTGTTTCGCCGCAGGCACGCCATACAACGCAGCCAGCGACGTCACGTATTGCCCGCCTCCCACGGCGGCTTCCTGGCGGAGGTTTTCATACGCCACTCCGGCGAACAGGTTGATTTTCTGGTCCTGTTTCACCAGGCCATCTTCCGTAAACAGCGAGTTCGGGGTCGTGCTTGAGAAAAAGTTGACGGTCGTGTCGATCGTCGCCTTGGTCGTATTGCAGGCGGCAAGGTTCAATCCGAACACGATGACTGCGGAAGCAGTCAAAATACGACGTGCCCTTTCGAGTAACATCGCTCCTCCTTTCGGGTAGAAAAAGTCGGTTAGAAGAGCGGTCTCCGGCTCGCGGATCCGCTCGGTGGCCCTAGTGTGATTGCGATCACACGTCCGATATTCTTGAGTAGCAAAGGACGGGCCCAACTTGAAAACCAGAAGACCCTGCCTGTTCAGCGTAAAACTATGGTGATCTCCCTAGCAAAAGATCACCATGTCCACGGGTTTTCCCGGCACGAGGAGGACAAATTGTCCATTTTTCGGGACAGGATGGATGAAGCGTTACCATTCTTTGAAGATAATGAACACGGCGCCCGCCATCATGCTGAAGCCCAGAATGTAGTTCCATTTCAGCGGCTCCCGCAGGTACAGCACCGAAAAGATGCAGAAGACGGCCAGCGTGATCACTTCTTGAATGGTCTTCAACTGCGCGGCGGTGAAATCATAGTGACCGATCCGGTTGGCTGGCACTTGGAAACAGTATTCAATGAACGCGATGCCCCAACTTGCCAGGATCGCGATCCACAGCGGGGTGTCTTTGTATTTCAGATGTCCATACC
>JBKPKC010000238.1:0-3670 GCA_046765595.1 Nitrospirota bacterium | reverse complement strand
TTACGTATGAGGACTTCTTCTTCAGCATGAGGAGGCACTCATCGAGGAACGTTTGTGATCAGTGCTAGAGTGTAATTTCTCGGATCTTATGATTGAAGGTGTCGGCAACCAGGATGTGTCCACTGCGGTCGACAATGATTCCAAACGGATAGGACAAGGGGGTTTCCAAGGCCGGTCCGCCGTCCGCTTGGTCGTCGGCTCGGCCGATGCCGGCCACGCGGTCCATACGCCCGGTTGATCGCTCCCATCGCCGCACCAAATGGTTGTCGGAATCGGTGATGAACAGATTGCCCTCCCGATCGACCGCAATGCCGGAAGGGCGGGAGAGACTGCCCGAGGATGCTTCCGTTGGACCCTCATACCGGTACTCTCCCCCGTCACCGACGACCGTGCTGATCGTTCCGGCGGCAGGATCGACGGCACGGATCCTTCCGTTGAAAGTATCGGCAATGTAGAGGGTGCCATCACTGCCGATCGCCAAGCCGCTCGGGCCAGCAAGGGAAGCCTCGGTCGCCGATATCCCGTCTCCATTGTATCCCGCCGATCCCGTGCCGGCGACGGTGGTGATGATGCCTGTCGCCAAATCGATCCGTCGAACCCGATTGTTGCTTTGATCCGCAATGTAGAGGTGCGTGCCATGCGCGGCCAATGCCGCCGGTTCATTGAGTCCCGCGCTGACGGCCGGCCCCCCCTCCCCGCTGAACCTCGGCTGGCCAACCCCCGCAAGCGTGGAGATGACGCCCGTCCTGCCATCCACCCGCCTGATCCGGTGGTTCATCGTATCGGCAAGATAGAGGTGCCCGTCTTCGTCGACGGCAATCGCCGTCGGAAAATTTAACAGAGCATGACACGCCAGGCCACCATCTCCCCCGAACCGCTTCGTGACGTCCGCTCCGTTGACCACATAGCGGACGGTCCCGCTGAGATCCGCTTGCTGGGCGAAAGCGGCCTCCGGTTTGCCGGTTCCTTCGCTAAAGGGATCCTCGTTTCCACCAACCGCGTCCGGGTGTACGGCCCTTTCCTTCGGTTCAGAGGCGGCAGGACGGCCGGCGACCGTCCGGATGATCCCGGTCGAGCGATCGACCATGCGAATGACGTGGTTTTCGGAATCTGCAATCAGCAGATGGCCTTCCCGGTCGAGACTGAGGCCCTTCGGCTCATTGAGAGAGGCGGCGATGGCAAGGCCGTCGTCGCCAGAGAACGCGGCCGTTCCATTGCCGGCGAAGGTCTTCATGATGCTGACGCGAGTGTCGGTGTTCACGGCATTACCCGAGGGTTCGTACGATGGCATCGCCCATCTCGGTTGTTCCAACAACGCGCATGCCAGCACTCTGGATATCTTTAGTCCGGTAGCCGAGATCCAACGTCTTGACGATCGCCTGTTCGATCAGGTCCGCTTCCTTTTCGAGTTTGAACGCAAACGACAGCATCATGGCCGCGGATGCGATCGTGGCGATGGGATTGGCGATGTTCTTGCCCGCAATGTCCGGCGCGCTGCCGTGAATCGGCTCAAACAGCCCGACGTGAGCGCCCAGACTGGCGGACGGGAGCATGCCGATGGAACCCGTGAGCATCGCGGCTTCGTCGCTCAGGATATCGCCGAACATGTTGTTGCAGAGCATGACGTCGAATTGACGCGGATTCCGCACCAGTTGCATGGCCGCATTGTCCACATAGATGTGCCCGAGCTCCACGTCAGGATAGTGTTTATGGACGTCCGTGACGACCCGCCGCCACAGCTCCGAGGATTCGAGCACATTGGCTTTGTCCACGGACATAACTTTCTTGCGGCGCTTCCGGGCGGCTTCGAAAGCCACCACGGCGATCCGGCGAATCTCCTCGGTCGTATACACCTCCGTATTGATGCCGCGCTCCGTCCCATTCGGCAGTTTCTCGATGCCCTTCGGCTTGCCGAAATAAATGCCGCCCGTCAGTTCGCGAACGACGAGGATGTCGATCCCCTCGACGACCTCTTTTTTGAGCGTCGAGGCCTCGGTCAAGTTCGGATACAGCTTCGCCGGCCGCAGATTCGCATAGAGCCCAAGCGCTTCCCGAATACCAAGCAAGGCTCGCTCAGGTCTCAAGCTGTAATCCAAGCCTTCCCATTTGGGTCCACCAACGGCGCCCAACAGCACGGCGTCGCTTTGTTTGGCCAAGCTCAAGGTATCTTGAGGCAGCGGAAGGCCGACCTTGTCGATGGCTTGTCCGCCGATGTCGCCCGCCGCAAACTCGAAGCTGTGTCCGCATTTCTCGGCCACGGCCTTCAAGACTTTGACCGCTTCAGGAACGATCTCTCGGCCGACGCCGTCGCCTGCCAAGACTGCAATTTTTGCCTTCACTGTATCCGCCTCCTCTTCAGGTCGACATCCTCGTGCGCGCGGATGGTCTGCCGCTACCGACCGTCACTCCAGAATACGTTCATCCTCTGCGATCCAGGCCGGATCGACGAGACACAGGAACTCGATGTCCCCGCTGCCGGTGTTCTCCAATGATTGCCTGCCGCCCGGCGGCACGTACAACGTCATGCCGGCTTCGACGCTCGTGACGTGGTCGTCAACCGTAAATCGTCCCTGTCCGGCCAGAAAATAATAGACCTCGGAGGATTCGAGCACATGCCATTTTGAACGTAGACCAGGTCCCAATGTCCCGTGCGCAAGACTATATCCTAATTTCAACGGATGCTTGGCCGGATGAAGGATTTCCCGGAGCCGTGTATGGTCGCCGGCGAGGAACTCGGGACGATCGGAGGCTCTGACCTTGAACACTGAGGCATCCCTTCGGCCACAGGACAGCGCTAAAGCGAAGAGGGCACTGTACCGTGGGGGGGTTCCTCAGATCAAGTTCACCTTCTGTTCTCCCTGCGCTTGCTTGGCCGCCAAATAGGCCAATTTGTTCAGCGCGCTTAAATAGGCGCGCGCCGAGGCGGTGATGATGTCCGTGTCGGCGCCGTGGCCGGAAACGGTTCGGCCGTCCTCCTGCACTCGGACCGAGACCTCGCCCTGGGCATCGGTGCCTCCGGTGATGGCCTTGACCACGTACATGAGGAGCTTGCTCTTGGTTTGGGTAATGCCGGCAATCGTCCGGTAAACCGCGTCCACCGGCCCGTCGCCGGTGCCGGTCTGGCTGATGGCCTTGCCGTCGACTTCGAGCTCAACCGTGGCGGTCGGGACCTGGTCGGTCCCGCTTCTCACGCTGAAAGACTTCAGCGTGATGCGGTCCGCCATTTTGGCGAGTTCCTCAGAGACGATCACTTCGAGATCTTCCTCGTAAATCTCCTTCTTGTGATCGGCGAGCTTCTTGAACCGCTCGAACGCATGGTTGACTTCATCGTCGGTCAGTTTGTAACCGAGTTCCTCGAGGCGCTGGCGGAACGCATGCCGTCCCGAAAGCTTTCCCATGACCATCTTGCTCTCGATCAAGCCGATCGATTCCGGCCGCATGATCTCATATGTCGTCTTGTCCTTCAGCAGTCCATCTTGATGGATGCCGGACGTATGGGCGAACGCGTTCGCGCCGACAATAGCCTTGTTGGGCTGCACCACCATGCCGGTGATCTTGCTCACCAAGCGGCTCGTCTTCGAAATCTCTTCCGTGTGGATCTTGGTATCGGCTTGATACAGGTCCTTCCGTGTGCGCAATCCCATCGCGATTTCTTCGAGCGACGTGTTCC